>NZ_JBFAVI010000006.1:42090-97084 GCF_040679695.1 Micromonospora sp. NPDC052213 | reverse complement strand
CGTCGCCGAGTCGATGGCCGGCTAGCGGCCGACGGGAACGGTGACGGCCTCGCCGCCGGCGGCGGTGACGCGCACTTCGGTGGCGTCGGCGGGTAGCAGCGCCGCGTCCCGCCCGGCGTCCTGCCACCGCCCGGAGCCGGTCCGGTAGCTCAAACCCGCACCCTCGGCGGCGACGAGTACACCCTGCCCGTCCGGCAGCCGCAGCCGCACCGGCAGCGGGGCCTGCCAGTCGACGAACCCGCTGGCCGCCGCCTGGAAGGGGGCGCCGTCGCGGGCGAGCAGGGCGATCACGCGGGCGGGGTCGTCGTCGTACTGGATGGTCTGGAGCAGCAGCCGCCGACCGTCGGGCGTGGCCCCGTAGAGGGTGAACAGGGGCGAATCCCCCACTCGGTGGTTGCCGCCGGCGTCGATGTAGGCGGCGAGCGGGTCCGCGTAGTGAGCCGCCGGGTCAGCCTGCCCGGCGGGGTTGGGGCCCCAGGCCCGTTCCGCGCCGGGCAACGTGTGGACGAGCTGGCGCGGTTGAGGGCTGTCCTGCCCGTCGGGGAAGAGGATCTGGCTCGCGTTGCTGATGTGCACGGTGTTCTCCACGCTGACCGGCGGCCGCGACAGGGCGACGGTCACCCTGTGGCGCTGCGACGGCACCGGCAGGACGGCGGCCCCGTCCCGGAACGTCACCCGCTGGAAGGTGCGCTCGATCCGGCCGTCGGCGGCGTACCGGAACGTCGGTGAGAACTCCACCGGGTGTCCGGCGTCGAGCAGGACCAGCACGTCCCGCTGCGGCCCGACCAGCGCGGCCTGGGAGTTGCCCTCCGTTCCGGCGTCGGTGAGGGTCTCGACCGTCATGACCCGCGGCCCGTCGGCGGTGGGCTCGACGAACCCGCCCAGACCGATCATGCGGTCGCCGGACGGCTCGGACACCACCGGGTTCCTGAGGGTCCGCTGGGCGACGTAGGCCGCGGGGCCGGCCGGGGTGTTGCCCGCCCAGATGACGTGCGGATCGCCCCGGAGGTAGGTGTCGGTCGCCCGCGCCCGCTGCCGCCACGCCTCCCGCACCTGCCGTAGGTACCTTTCGTCGCCGGCCAGGTCGCCGCGGGTGGGCTCGTCGAACAGCGGCGAGGCGACCTCGACCGTGCCCCCGCGGTCCGTGAGGTGCAGCGCACCTCCCACGGGTACGGCCAACACGGCCGCGCACGCCGCGGCCAGCACCACCCGACGTCGCAGCAGCCGGCGACGCCCACCCCGCCGTACGTCGTCGAGCAGCGTCGGCGGGCCGGTGAGGTCATCGGTCACCCGGTGCAGGACGGCCCGGACATCACTCTCGTTGATGGTCATCGCGAACTCCTGGTGCCGGTCGGAAAGGGCAGGACGAGACTCGATCCGGCCAGCGCCTCCCGGAGGCGGGCCAGCCCGCGGGAGGCGTGGCTCTTCACCGCCCCCTCCGAGCAGCGCAGCGTCGCCGCGACGTCGGCGACCGACAGGTCCTCCAGGTAGCGGAGCACGACGGCGGCGCGCTGCCGGGGCGGCAGGGTACGCAGCGCCGCGACGACCGCCTGGCGGAGCGCGATGTCGTCGGCGTGATCCCGGGCGACCCCGTCGTTGTCACCCAACGCCTGCTCCGGCCGCCGGGCGCGCCACCGCCACCGGTTGATCGACCGGTTCACCAGCGCCCGCCGGGCGTACGCCTCCGGCGACGCCTGCACCCGACGCCAGCGCACGTACACCTGCTCCAGCACCTCCTGAAGCAGGTCCTCGGCCGCATGCCGGTCACCGGTCAGCAGGTAGGCGACCCGCAGCAGCGCCACCGACCGGGTACGGACGAAGTCGTCGAACTCCGCGCCACGCGCGTCTCGCATCTGGCCTCCTGGTCTCGTCAGTCAGCAAGACACCGCAGCGGGCCGCGAGGTTTACCCGTCCTCCACGTCGACAGTTGACCCCGGATCTAGAGGCGCCAGGGCGGCGGCTCGGGCGGGAGGTAGCGGCAGGTGCCGCCGGTGGAGACGGTGTCGCGCAGGTGGGCGGCGAGCGCCGGGTGCCGGTCGTCGAGCTTGCGCAGCACGTCCCGGATGCGGGCGGTCACCGTCTTGCGGGCGCGCTCGGCCTCGTCGCCGAGGCGGCGGCTGCGGCCGGCCAGCCCAGCGGCGGCCCGCAGCTCGGCGAGCAGGGCCGCCCGCTCGGCGTCGAGGGCGGCCACCTTCGTCTCGTCGCGCCCGGCGGCCCGGTCGATCTCGGCGTCCAGCCGCTCCAGGTGCCGGCGGTAGCGGGCCTTCGCCTCCTCGTCGAGGACCGGGTCGCCGCCCATCCGGCGGGCGGCGACGAGTTCCGGCCCCGCCGCCGGGTCGAGCAGCTCGACCGCCGGAACGTCGACGCCGGGCCGGGCCAGCAGCAGGTGCAGGTCGTGCAGGCCCTTCGCGTCGGGCAGGTGCACGACCATGTTGGCGTACCCGAGCTGCCAGACCGGGCCGTCGCGGCGGAACTCGTACGCCTCGACGGACGGCTGCCCGACGACGGGCCCGGCGGACGGAGCCCGCCCCTGCGGCCCCGGGACCGCCGGCACGGACGCGACGGCCGGCACGGGCGCGGAGAACCCGTGCTGCCGCCCATCCGCGACGGCCGGGTGCTGCCGCGCCGCCGGGACCGGCGTGGGCGTCGGGTGGCCGGCCACCTGGCGCATGCCGAGCGTGGCGGCGTCCCGGGCGACGGCGGCGCGCAGCGCGGTGGCGGCGTTCGCGTCGCCGGGGCGGTCGCGCCCGGCCAGCGCGTCCGCCAGCGCGGCGCGGGCCAGCACGGACCAGGGGCGGGCGCCCATCCGGTCGGCGGCGTCGCGGGCCGCGGCGAACCCGGCCACCGCGTCGTCCCAGCGCTGCTCCGCCGCGTCGACGGCGGCGAGCCAGTGGTCGACCGGGCCGCTGACGTCGCAGCCGAACAGCGCCGTCATCCACTGCCCGCGGTGCGGCCGCAGGGCCTGCCGGGCCTCGGCGCAGCGGTCGGGGTCGCGGGTGGCGGCGGCGACCTGGGCGCGCAGCCGCAGCCACAGCGGCGCCACCATCCGGCTGTGCGTGGTGCCGTCGGCCTCGATCCCGGCGGTCAGTCGCAGTGCCGTCGCGCCGTCGCCGCGCTCGGCCGCGGTGATGGCCCGGACGACCTGCAGGTAGGGGTGGTCGCCCGGGTCCAGCCCGTCGAGCAGGGCGTCGGCCTCGTCGTGCCGGCCCTGGAGCAGCAGCCACGACCAGCGCAGGTGGTGGCCCATGAAGGCGCTCTCGGAGTGGTCCCACTCGGACAGCTCGTCCAGCTCGGCGAGCAGCTCGCCGGCGCGGGTGAAGTCGCCCCGGAACCCGGCGATGATGCCGTCGTCGATGGTCGCGCCGATCCGGTGCCGGGCGTCGCCCTCGCGTGCTCCGGTGACGAACGTGGTGAGTTCGTGGTGGTATCGCGGATCGCCGAGTTCCAGCAGCGCCACCCAGCGCAGCGAGGTCGCCCAGAGCTGGGTCTCGCGGTCGCCGGTCCGCCGCGCCACCTCGCGGATCTCGGCGGTGATCGCGGCCCGGTCGGTGGCCGTGCCGAGCCCCCAGGTGGTGTCGTGCCGGGCCCACAGGCTGAAGGTGAGCGCCTCGTCGTCCCGGCCGCGCCGGGCGAGCGACTCGGTGGCGGTGATCAGGTCGGTGACGAGGGTGCCGGCCGCGAGGGTGGCCGCCGGCTCGCCGATCAGCCGCCGGTACGCCTCCCGCAGCAGGCCGTCCGCGTCCGGGGTGCGCGCGGAGCCGGACTGGTGGCGGTGACGGTGGACGGTCAGGGCGACGCGGGCCAGCACCACCGGATCGTCGACCGTCAGGGCCAGCGTGGCGGCCTCGGCGACGAGGTGTCGGGCCTCGGCGCTGTCGCCGCAGTGGTGCAGCAGTTGGCCCAGCTCGACCATGATCTTCACTCGCCGGGTCGGGTCGCCGGCGACCTCCAGCGCGCGGCGGAAGTGGACGATCGACTCGTCCACGGCCAGCCGGCCGCTCGCGTCCCGGGCGGCGGCCACCAGCAGGTCGGTCGCGCGGGCCGGGTCGAGCGCGTCGCCGGCGAGGTGGGCGTGGCGGGCCAGGTCGGCCGGGATCAGCCGCTCGGCGAGCGCCGCCGACCCGTCGACGGCCCGCACGACGGCGGCGTGCCGGGCCCGCCGGTCGTCGTCGGCGAGCCCGTCGTAGAGGGTCTCCCGGACCAGGTCGTGGGCGAAGGCGAAGCGACCGCCGTTGCGGGCCAGCACGAGCCGGGCGGTCACCGCGCGGTCGAGGAGGCGGTCGACCTGCGCCGCCGGGGCGCCCGCGGTGGCCGCGAGGACCTGGCGGTGGAACTCGCGGCCCAGCACGGCGGCGACGGTGAGCAGGTCGGCCACCGGCGAGGGCAGTTGGGCGAGCCGCCGCCGCACCGCCTCCCGTACGCCGGGCGCGATCGTGCTCACCTGGCCGTCGGCGCGCCACAGCCGGGCGGTCTGCTCCACGAAGAACGGGTTGCCGCCGGTGCGCCGGTGCACCTCGTCGACGAGGTCGACGTCCGGCTCGCGGCCGGCGGTGCGGGCCATCAGCGCGCCCACCTCGTCGCGGGACAGGCCGGTGAGGGTGATGCTGGTCGCCTTCGCCACGAGCGGCATCAGCAGCGGGCGCAGCGGGTGGTCGGCGGCCTCCACCTCGGCGTCGCGGTAGGTGCCGACCAGCAGCAGCCGTTCGAACCACGTGTGCTGGGCGGCGAACTGGAGCAGCCGCATCGACGCCGGGTCGGCCCAGTGCAGGTCGTCGAGGACGACCATGACCGGCCGGCGCTGGGAGACCGCGACGAGCGCGCCGGTCACCGCGTCGTAGAGGTCGAATTCCTCCCGGTCGGCCTGGTCGTCCCCGCTGCCGCCCGCCGGCCCGCCGATCGCCTCGCGGATCGTCTCGCGGATGGCCCGGTCAGCCGCCGCGCCGGTCGTCTCGCCGAGCAGGGCGGCCAGGCCCGGCTCGGCGGCCTCCCGCGCCACCGCCCAGTCGTCGGGCGAGCGGCGCAGCCCGCGCAGCACCTGCACCCACGGCCAGTAGCCGGGCGCGCTGTCGGAGTCCCAGCAGGCCGCGCCGAGCACCAGGGCGCCGTGCTGGCGGGCCTCCCTGGCGGCGGCGGTGACCAGCGTGGTCTTGCCGATGCCGGGCTCGCCGGCGACCAGGACGAGGCCGCCGTGGCTGACGGCCGCCCGGTCGACCTCGGCGCGCAGCAGGCCCGCGGGGTGCTCCCGCCCGATGACGACCTCGCCGAACCGCGGCTCCATGACGCCCCGACCGTAGCGGAACCGTCGGACATCCCGCCGCCTCCGACCCGCCGCCGGCGGGCTGCTGCTCGGTTACGCGCGCCCCGCCGGCTGAGGGACCGGTGCGGGGGCGGCGGCCGACTCCGACCGCTCGGCCGCCGCCGCGCCGGTCGCGGCAAGGACCGCGCAGCCGGCCGCCAGCAGGTACGCCGGCGCCGGCAACCACGCCGCCGCCGTCATCGTCTCCCCCACCCCCTGCCCGGCGAGGATCGCGACGTTGACCAGGTGGAAGGCAGTGAACGCGAGCAGCAGCGCCACCACGAACCCGTGGTACACCTGGCGCAACCCGGCCGCCAGCGTGCCGGCGGCGGCCAGCAGCAGCACCGCCAGCGCGACGGTCACCAGCGCGAACAGCTGGTAGCGACGCACCTCGGTCGGCTCCCAGTAGTCCTCCACGCCGGTGAGCAGCGCGGCCGCCGCCGCCACGGTCAGCGCGGCGGCCAGTACGACGACCACCACCGCGACGATCCGCGCCCACCGCCGCCGCACCGCCACGGTGAACGCGAGCAACAGACCGACGTACGCCGGCAGCGGCGCCTGCTCCAGGAAGTACTGCGTCAACGGGTTCGGGTTGCCGGGCAGCTCGGACTCGACGTAGCCCAGATCCAAGCCGATGATCACGTCCCCGTTGTCGCCTTTGAACCACGGCAGCATGAAAAACCCGAACGCCGCGAGGGCGAACAGCACGAAACCCAGCCGACCGGCACGGCGCAGCATCATCCCCGTCACCGCACCGACAGTAGTGAAGCGCGGCGCATCCCGTTGACCCCGTCCGGGCCGGCCAGCCCGGCGGCGCGCGGCTCGGCGTACCACCGGCAGGCGCTCCGGCTGGTCTGGCGTGGCGTTTCTGCGGCGTGATCGGGGGAACTCGCCGGGCCGCCCGCTTTGTCGTGCGGTCGTGCCGACCTGCGCCGGGAGCGGCGAACGGAGGGAGACGCCGTGTTCGAGATATCCGCCCAGGATGACTTGAAGATCGACTGGGCGCAGATGCCCACCTACAACACGATCATGGCGCTCGCCGCGGGCGTCGGCCTGCTGCTGGTCGTGGCCCTCGGTTGGCAGATGATGAAGGACAGGCCGCTCGTCACCGAAGGGTGGGCAATCGCCTTCGCGATCCTGGGTACGATCCTCACCGTCACGGGCCTGCACATGACGCTGACCTGGCCGCTGGCACCCGGGGGTTTCGCCTTCGACAACATCATCTTCGGCGAGCCGTCCCTGGGCTTCGGGGTGCTGATGCTCGGGGCGGCAATCATCCTGTGGCGGCGGGGTGAGATCTTCGCCGAGGCGTCGCTGGAGAACGGCGGCCTCCGCACGGAGCAGGCGCGGCGACTGCTGTGGCCGATCTCGATCTTCGTGTTCGCGCTCGGCCTGGCCTGTTTCGGCATCGCGGCAGCCGGCTGGACGTACACGCTCTTCGCGGCGCCGCCGCAGGAGCCGATCTCGGGGGAGTTCGCGGAGTACCCGGAGGTCGAGGCGGCCTTCATCTCCGGCCTGTACGTCCTGGTGGGGATCGGTTCGGTTCTCGCTCCGTTCGCCCTGCTCAAGCTGAATCGCGTGCTGCTGGGAATCATCGGCGTGGCGTGGGCGATCGCCGGCGCCATCTTCACTCTCTTCGGGGCGTTGAACTACTTCACCCATATCGGCTTGATCGTCAACACTATGTGAGGCCACACCGTCATCACGACGCGGCGGACGACGACCCCGGCGACGTCACCCACGGCGCCGGTCAGCGGGCGTCGGTGACGACGTGGGAGCAGGCTGCGCAGGCCGCGCGGCCCTGCTCGGCGTACCACCGGCAGCTCCGTCGGATCGCGCAGCGCGGCAGGTCGGCCTCGGCCGGGCCGGCGGTGTCGCGGTACGAGGCGGCGACCCGTTCGCCGAGACCGCAGTGCTCGCCGGTCCAGAAGCCGCACTTCGCGGTGACGCACGGGCCGGCGAGCCGGTACCGGGACTCGACCGGCGCGTCCGTGCCGGCCTGGGCGAGGGCGACCTCGGCCGGGAGCGGCGGCGTGACGTAGGCGACCCGACCCGCCGGAGTGATCATGCCGAGGAACACCGTGGCGTTGGCCGCGGGGGTGCTCGGGCACATCCGCTCCGGCGGGTCCGGCCGGTGGACGGGGTCCGTCACCGCTGCATCCAGAAGCCGATGTCGTTGATCTTCTGGCCGAGCTCCTCGGCGAACGGGCCGTCGATCAGCCACAGCCCGTACCACTCGGGACGGAGCTTGATGTTGGCGTGCCCGACGGCGAGCGGGTTGGTCAGCTTGCTGCCGGCCACGGAGAGCGCGTTGAGGCCCGCCTTCTGGATCTCGCCGGCGATGAGGCTCTGCTGTTCGGTGGTCAGCTCGACGCCGTCGACGACGAAACGGAATTCGCTTCGTGCCATGTCCTTACCTCCACAGGTCAGTACGATTCGGTCCGCAGCCCGTGCCGCAGACCCGCCCTGGTGAATGCCGCCCAGCCGGAGCGGGAGGCGGGGTCGGCCGCGAGCCCGGCCCGGCTCGCGTGCGCCCGCCAGGTGGTCGCGTCGGCAACGCGCAGCCCCCACAGCTCCCGGCAGGCGGTGACGGCGAAGGCGACCTGCTCGGCCGAGCCGGTCCAGCCGGCGGGGCCGTCGGTCACCCGCAACGCGCCGCCGGCCTCGACGCGGACCGACGGGAAGTGGTGGTGCAGGCTGGCGAGGGTGGCCAGGTGGGCGGCGTCCACCCGCCGGGCGGCGAAGGCGTCCCGCGTCTGGTCGTCGCGGCTGATCCGGATCACGTGCAGCGTGAACGCGTCGCCGTCCGCGCTCACCGTGCCCTCGACCTCCACCGGCGTGCTCCAGCTCCGGGGCGAGTTGGCCGACCAGAAGGCCAGCCAGGCGTCGAGGCGTTCGTGGAAGTCGGCCTGGAAGCGGGCCGGCCCGCCGGCCAGCCGTGCCGTGGCGACCCGGTCCGGGCCACGAGGGGCTGGGTGGGTCGCGCCGGGGATGCTCCCCCGGCGGGTGGTGCGGTGGGTGGTGCGGCGTGCGCGGCGCTCGCCCCGGTGACGGTGACCGCCGAGGCCGCGGCGGCGCCGAGCAGGATCCCCCGCCGGGACGGTGAGGTGATGGGATGTGTCATGGCCCGCCTTTCATGGACGGCCTTTGCCCGTCACGCTATCGACCGACATTGATCAGATGAATCGTCGCTCTATCGGTAGGCCGACACGAATTCCGGTGATCGACGGCGGCGTGGACAGGGGTCTTGTGCTGTCGGTCGGCTTTGTGCCCGGACCGGGTCGGATGCCCGCTTCTCGCGCCCTGTCGAGCTGCCCCGTCGGTAGGACCACCGGCGACGGCCTGGCGATGACTAGCGGCCGGCGGACCGGGTACGCGCGGCGCATGGGTAGTCACAAGGAGAACAAGCACGATCCCGGCGGCGAGTCGGCGCGCGGCCGGCAACATCCCGGCAGCGGCGCCCGGGGCCACCAGGGCTCGTCAACCGAGCACTCGCCGAAGGCCCGCCACCTGCGTACCGCCAGCGGGTCAGCGGGCACGGAACGCGACCAGGGACGGGCCAAGGTCGAGGGCGCCGAGCGGATCCAACGACAGGGAACGCGCTGAACCCTGGACGACAATTCGGGGAGGCCCTGATCGTCGTCACCGAGCGGCGCGGATCCGTTACCCGGTGCGGCCGTCCGCCGGGGTCGCCACGCCGGCCAGGAGCGCCAGGATCGTCTGGTTCGCCTCCCAGCCGTCCGGGAACTTCACCGGCACGTCGAGGTGCACGATCTCGGTGGACGGGTGGGCGTCCAGCAGTTCGCCGATCCCGGCGCGCGCCACCACGATGCACGCGTGCCGGTGCCGGGACGTCAGCACGCAGAGCCGCCCCGACTCCAGGTGGAACGCCGTCGCGTCCCGCCGCCCCGACAGCGGGTGCAGCACGATCGTCACGTCGTACTCCCGGCCCTGGAGGCGGTTGGCGGTGTCCACCGTGATGCCGGCTCCGGCCTCGCCCAGGTGCGCGCGGATGGCCGCGACCTGGTCGCGGTGGGCGGCCCCGACGGCGATCCGGTCCGCGGTGACCGGCGCGCCCGCCGGCGCGTGCTCGGAGACGGCGACCGCGCCGCGCCGCAACACCCGCAGCGCCAGCGCCGCACACGCCGAGGCGGCCTCCGCATCGGTACGCAGCGTGTGCCGGGCCGGCAGCTCGTGCAGCGCCCAGCCGGTCGACGCCGCCAGGTCCACCACCCGGTCCAGCGCGTCCCCCGGCCCCGCCTCGGTGAAGGACATCGCCCGGTCGGGCGCGGCCGTGCCGGCGCGGAACCCGGTGAACGGGTAGAACGCCGCCGCCACCACCGGGGCCGCCGAGGCGGGCAGCCGCCACGACACCGGCAGCCGGTGCACCGGCAGCTCCGGGTTGTGCCGCAGCAGCACCGCCACCGCGGACTGCATCGGATCCCAGGTCAGCCCCGTCCAGCGCGCCGTCTCCACCGTCGAGAACGGGTCGAGCTGACCGGGGTCGCCGACGAACAGCGCCCGCTCGAACCTGCCGGCCACGCGCAGCAGGGCGTCCGAGCGCATCTGGTACGCCTCGTCCACGATCGCCCACGGCCAGGAGCCCTCCGCGACCGTGGCCCACTTGGCGGCCGTACCGATGATGACGGCCGGGCCGCCGAGGTCGGCGACCTTCGCGGCGACCCGGACCGTCTCGTGGCCCCGCACCCGCTCGGACGGCTTGTAGTCGGCGGCGGAGAGGCGGCCGATGCGCAGCTCGGGCGCCTTGCGGGCGAGGCGGTCGATGAGGTCGTCGACCTGCTCGTTGGTCTGCGCGACGATGATCAGCGGCTCGCCGGCGGCGGCCAGCTCGACGGCCGCGCGCACCACCAGGGTCGACTTGCCGGCCCCGGGCGGGGAGTCGACCACGACTCCCCGGTGGTCGCCGGAGCGCAGGTCGGCCAGGACGGCCGTGATGACCCGCTCCGCCTCGACCGCGGGCGGCATCTCCAACCCGGTACGCATCGTCTGCACCTCCCCCAACGAGGTCTACGGGACCTTACGCCAGACGACCGACGGCGGGCGAGGACCGGGGCCGAGGGGCCGGCGCGGGAATGCCGGAACCGGGCGCTGGCCTGCCGCGACGGCACTAGCGTTGGCGTGGGGTGGAGGGCAGGCACCGCCGTCCGGTAGCCGACCATGTCGATCATGGGGGTGTCCATGCACGGGCCGAAACGTGGTCCGGTCTGGGCGGCCCAGCTGTGGTTGCGCCAGCGGCGGCGTCGGTGGCGCACCCGACGGGAACGCCAGGCGGAACGGCACCGCCGCCGGCGTACGGACGAGCGCGGCGACCACCGGATGAGCTGGCGGCACCACCGCGGGCTGCGGTGGGCGATCGTCGCCATCGCCGGGGTGTTCCTGGCGTGGACCGCCCTCTCCCTGGTCCTGATGATCCTCGACACCGAGCCCGGCTTCCTCCGGGTGTCGGCGTGGTGCGCGGGCGAACCGCCGAGGTCGTACTACTGCGGCCAGGTGGAGGGCTTCGTCAAGCCCCCCATGGTCGCGGCGCTGGGCCTGGCGCTCTTCCTCTTCTGGCGGTACGTGCCGGTCCGTCGCTGGTACCGGCGCAACGTCCTGCGCAACAGCCGCATGCTGCTGCCCACCGCCGAACGGGACCTCGACCCGAGCAGGGTCGTCGGCCGCGACGAGCTGTGCGAACTGATGATGCAGCGGCTGCGCGACGAGACGACCCGGCGCCCGCTGCTGCTGGTGGGCGGCATCGGCACCGGCAAGACGGCCACCCTGGCACGCCTCGCGGAGATGCTGATGGCCACCGGCGTCGTGCCGATCGGGATCGACCTGCGGACGGTCACCGACCCGGAGAAGCTGAACTTCCACCAGCTCGCCCTCGAACAGTTCCAGCGCACCATCGACACCCAGCTCCACGCCGCGGGCGAGGCGGACCGGATGTGGCGGCGGCTCTGGCTGGACAACCGCATCGTGGTGCTCGCCGACGGCCTGGAGGAGGTCCTCGCCGACGCCGCCCAGCCCGCCGACCGGGACAGCGTGCTCCGGGAGGCCGTCCGGGGCGCGGTCCGCGAGCGCCTCCCCCTGGTGGTCGCGTCGCGGCCCGACGACCCGCTGCGCGGCCTGGACGCGCTGCTGCTGCAACTGGAACCGCTCTCCCAGGGCGCCGCCCTCGAGTACGTGCGGGCCCACAGCCGCCGCTCGGACCCCGGGCACCGGTGGGACCGCATCACCGGGCTGGTCAAGGCCGCCGACGTCGCCGACTCACCGTTCTATCTGCGGGTCATCGGGCAGCTCCACGAGGTCGACCGCCTCGACCGGGTCGAGCCGGCGGGCCCCGGCAGGTCGGCGCTGCGCTGGAGCCTGCTGGAGGAGTGGTGTGACGCCACCGTCGCCGGCGACCTGTACGAGGACTACGGCATGCCGCAGACCGAACGGTCCGACGCGATCGAGGTGCTCTCCGCCCTCGCCTGCATCGGGTTGCGCAACAACCGGCTGTCGGTGCGTACGACGGAACTCACCGGCGGCGACGGCGCGACCGACGCCGGCCGGCGGTGGATCCTGACCGAGCTGCGCGCCCGGCTGCACAAACTCAGCGCCGACAACCCGCAGGACATCGGCCTCGCCGAGACCACCGGGGACGCGCTGAACATCGTGGTGAAGCGGCAGGACGGGGTGCGTTTCCAGCACGGGGTGATCCAGGCGTACCTCGGCTCGCGCTTCCTCACCGCCGCCATGCGCGACGACGACTACCTCACGCAGGCCTTCACCCGAAACCACGGCCCGGGGCGGGAACTGCTGTCCGCCCTCACCCTGCACACCCGCAGCGCGGGCGCGTTCGAACGACTGGACGGGCGGCGCAGCGCCACCGTCCGCCGCGCCGACCTGCTCCGTCTCGCCGACACCGCCCGGCGGGCGGTCGGCCTGCCCACCAGCGGCCGGGACGAGAGGGCCACCCGGAACCGGTCGATCGCGCTCGTGCACCGGCTCCTCGACGCGGCGACCGTGACCCGCAACCGCACCCGGGCGCTGGAGATGTTCGCGGCCGCGTTGGAGATGGACGTCGCCACGGGGCACGCCTCGCACCGGCAGGTGGCCGACGCCATTCGCAACGCCTGGCCCCGCTACCAGGGCGACGGGTCCGTCACCGACCGCCCCCTCGAAGACGCCAAGATCGCCCTCGTGCACCGGTACGGCGACGCCGCCCGGCAACTCGCCGACCGGCCACCCGAGCCCACCGGGATCCGGTCGCGGCAGCCCACGCCGCAGTACCGGCAGCTGTTCCAGATGATGGCCGACGAGACGTCGTACCTTCCCCGGCTCGCCGCGGCCCGCGAGATCGCCAGCGGCGGCAACGCGGCCGTCCGCGCGCTGCGCGACCTGCTCGACGAGCCGCCGCACGCGGCTGACCCGACGGGCCGGGAACGCCTGGAGGAGCTGCGCACCTGGATCGCGCCGTCGCTGTTCCTCTACGCCGACAGCGCGCACGCCCCCGGCGAACCCACCTGCCAGCACATCGCCCGGGAGACCCTGCGCCGCTGGGTCCACCGCCTGGCCACCGACGCCACCGACGGGGCCCGCGTCTACGAGCTCACCCTCGCCCAGGGCTTCCGGCTCGCCGCCAACTGCCGCACATACCCGGCGCACCGCAGCCTGCTCGTCGAGGAGGCCGAGAAGGCGCTGCGGCACTCCCGGTTCTGGTACTCCCACCTGGTGCTCATCCAGGCGCTCACCCTGCTGGCCCTGCCCCGCGACCCCGGCGAGACGCTGCACGAGCGGGGCCAGGGCTCGGACCCGCGCGGGCTGGTCGCCTTCTGGACCTCCATCGCGGGCGGCGGGCACCGCGCCCCGCAACCCGGCAGCGGTACGGCGCACCCGCTCGTCCTGGAGGTGGCGGACCTGTGCGTCGAGGCGCTCATCGACCGCCACCCCGAGCGCCACTGCTGGGTGGACGAGCGGGAGATCGTCGGCCGGGTGGGGGCGGTCAGCCCGCAGCCGGGCATCCGCCGCCTCCAGGACTCCTGGCTGCCGCCGTCGCACGGCTGGGCCGTCCTGGAACCTCGGGCCCAACGGCTGCTGGCCGACGTGATGCTGCTGCTCAACCTCGCCGACCGGGGCCGGGACAACGACGAGCGGGCGCGCCGGCTCAGCCGGGCCAGCCGCGCCGACCTGCCCCCGTGCCTCACCATCGACCGCACCGCCATGCGGGTCACCCTCAGCCGCCGCCAGGCCCACGACGTCCAGCCGGGCTCCACCTGCATCGACGACTGCCCGTTCCGGCTGTGCCCGCTGCCGCCGAAGGGCGACGAGCTGCCGTACCAGATGGACGAGGCGTTCTGCGCCCACCAGATCGACCTCGTGGGGCGCTGGTTCCGCTCGCCGGGGCGGGCGGACTGGCAGGCGGTCAACCGGGACGACCTGCGGACCTTCTGGCGCGAGATGTCCGAGCGGATGGCCCCCGCCTGGCGCAAGTGAGCAGAGGCACGGCAGGTGCGGGTGGCCACGAACTCCGAGGATGTGGAGAACGGCTTGCTCAGGCCCGCGCGCGGGTGCCGGCCTGGCTTGCCTTGCGCGCCTCGATTTCTTCCATCGTGGTGACCTGATACCGGCGTCGCCCCGGACGCGGCTCGGTCACTGCGAACAGCGCCTCGAACGGAGCCGCATGCTCCGCGCAGCGGTCGGTTTCCGCAGTCCGGCCCTCCGACACGACCTCGTACGTCTTGGCCTCACGCTGCCTGTCCTGACACACGTCACACACGGTGATGGTGACTTTCACAACCGTTCCTGTTCATGTCGCCGATGCTGCACCGCAGCCTACTGACCGTGGTTGACGTGTGGACCACCCGGATGTTCACTCTCCCCGCAGGTTGTTGATCAGCTGGCGCGTCCAGCCCGGAAGAAAGTCGAACGAATCGGGATGCCCGCTAGCAAGATCCAGAATGAGCAAGAGGTCCTGCGATGGTTCGAGGAGGGGCGAAGCTACCAGTGGATGGTGGAGGAGTACCGCCGCAAGTACGGCATCGACACCGTGCCCTCGCTCTGGGGAAACTTCCGCCGACGGCGAGGACTCCAGCGGCGGACGATCCGCGACGACGAGCTGATCCCGTGGCTTCTCAAGGACGAGCACCGGTGGCTCTTCCCGATCCAGATGTTGCGCACCGAAGCGCGCCGACGCGCCGGCAAGCAACTGCGGGACGAGGAGAAAGTCAAGCTGGACGCGTGGCTCAGGCGGCTCGCGAGGGAGAACTCCGTTCTGCACTACGACCCGGACACCGAGGAGGGTTGGTTCTACGTTCCCCGGCGACCAGGCATCGACACGGACATCATCCGGGTGCCCGAGCGCAAGACGACTACCCGCCCCGCAGCAGACTGAGGGCCAGCCAGGCCGTCGTCCCTACATTTCCGGATGAGTGGCATCACCATCGGGCGATTTTGGACGGCGTCACGGTCAGGCGGCGAAGCCGCGTCGGCCCTGAGACGTGTCGCCCGGCAGCGGCAGGTCCTCGACGTGCTGCCACTCCAACTCGTCGTTGTGCCGCAGCGCCGCCTCGCCCCAGGAGACGCGGAGCAGCCCCGCGTCCGAATTGCAGGCGTAGCCCACCAGCAACACCTTCGGCTCGACGGGCAGCCGCTCGACCGCTTCCCGCAGCTCCGACCGGTCGCGGGCCTCCTGGTCGCTGAGTGGCATGAGCGGCAGGGTGTCCTGCTGGTAGCGCGACTTCGGTCCGTACAGGACGAGGAGGTCCCGGGCGAAGCGGCTGAATGTGCGCCCCGGCCTGGCCCGTGCGATCTCGATGTCGCTCTTCGTCGAGTAATGCCAGGGCAGCAGGAAGTGCCCCGCGCAGAGGGTGATCCTGAACTGGGCACCCGGTGGCCGCAGGTCCGTCACGTCGGGCAGATCCCGGAGGCGCTGGTGCAGCTCCTCGTACTGCACCAACCAGCGCACGGTTCCGAAGGCGTGATCACTGGTCATCTCGGACGCCTCGCGGGCGTCCATCGCGCGCTCGACCGCCCGCTTCAGGGCCGCCGGGACGCGCTTTCGCAGCGCCACCGCCTGGGCGAACCCGAACTTCTCGATCGACCACTGCGACGGCCCGTCCCCAACGCCCACACCGATCACTCCTCGTGTCGTACCGCACACGCTCCGACATAGACGGTCTCACGAGGTTCGATGTAGGGCCAAGGGTTGTCACGGCATCCCGGCCACCTCGCGGCGGTGGGCGCGCAGCGCTGCGGCGTCCGGACGGTCCGCCGTACGGGCCGGCGGGCGCAGTCGCTCGCCATGCCATTCGGCGTAGTGCGCGGCCCCCGCCTTGACCCGGACGCGAAGCTGCTCGTCGATCCAGATCACGCCGCGGTCGAAGAGGTTGTGCAGGTCGGCCCGGAGCAGCAGGCCGTTGGTCACTTGGTTCGTGGCGGGTCCGTCGTACGGCGAGATGTGGGCGGCCTGGAGGGCGGCCTCGGTGTCGCAGCCGGTGATCGCGCAGCGTCCCCCGTACGCCTCGATGAGCCGGCGCCGGAAGCCTGGCTGCCCCTGGCGGGTGGTGACCTCCGCGAGCCGCCGGCGACGCCCCTCCGGCAGCCCTTCCGGTTCCGGCGCGCGGCGGCCGTCCAGCACGGCGGCGAGGCGCTCGACTTCCTCCGGACGCATGCCGCGCACCCGGCGGACGGACGTCGTGGGCACACCGGGCACCGCGTGCCCTTCGGCCAGGAGGAACCGGGTCAGCTCGTGATCCCAACGGATCGACACCCGCCACTCGGGCTTGTCACCGCCCGTCTGCTGGTAGGGCTCGTCCCAGACGACTCCGCCGGCGACGAGCCGGCCGAAGGGTTCGGTGGCGTACGCCCAGATCCGGTCGCCGGGGGCGATCTGGTGGTAGCTGGAGGCCAACCGCCAGTCGACCACGCCCTCGGTGGTGGTGAAGTACTCCCAGACGCTGCGGTCGTCGCCCCACTGCGGGCCGCGCTCGTTGACCGGGTAGATCCAGTCCGCTGGGCTGCCGGTTGGTGCGTCGTCGGCTCGGCCCTGCCCGGGGAGCTGCCGGTTGAAGCGGGGACGCACCCGCTGGAGCAGGGCGTCCTTCAGGCCGTCGGGGTCGTCGGTCTCCCGCCAGCGGACCTCGCACCCGCCCAGCCAGTCGGCGATCTCGTCGGCCGACGCCTCCCGACCGAGCTGCTCGTCGAGCCACCGGCCGACGTTCTTGTGCAGCGCCGACGAGCCCCGGTTGCCGGTCAGGTGCTGGCGCAGCCGGTCACGCAGCGGCTGCTTCGTGGTGTTGCCGACGTAGACGATCTCGTCGCCGTCGAGGACCACGTGCACGCCGAGCGTCCGGGGCCCCTCGGCGGCCACCTCCCTGGTGTACGGCTGGGCGGAGCTGAAACCAGTGAGCAGGTCATCGTGCGGGGTGTCGACCATCCCCGGACGCTACCGGCCACCGTGCCGTCCCGCCGTCCTTCGAAACGTCGGCCGCTCATCGAACGGCTTGCCGGGCCCGCGACCGCTCATCGGCCTGCCGGGTCTGCCAGGTGCGGAGCGCCTCCTTGATGCGGTGGTTCTCCGCGCGGGTGAGGTCGAGCTGGCGGGTGCGGTCGCGCAGCTCGTGGGCGAGGCGGTGCAGCAGGGCATCGACCTCGTCGACCCGGTAGCCGCGCCGGCAGAGCGACGTGCGCGGCAGCGCGACGCCGATGATCCGGTCCGGCGTCAGCGGGCCGGGCGGGGCGTGCCGGCTGCGGTAGACGGCCATCAGGGCACCATCTCCGACGGCAGGTGGATGCGGTCGGCGGGCACCCCGACGGCGAGCAGCCGCAGCCGTGCCCCGGCGAGCATCGGCGGTGGGCCGCAGACGTACACGTCGTGGTCGGGACGATGGTGGTCGAGGGCGACGGTGAGGGCGTCGCCCTGCTCGGCCGGCTCGGCGCAGGGGTCGTGGCTGAAGGCGGGTACGACCGTCAGCCAGTCGTGGGCATGCTGAAGTTTGTCGAGGGCGATCGCGTCGTAGAGGTCCGCGAAGGTGCGGACGCCGACGACCAGGGTGACCCGCCGGCCGTCCGGCGCGGGGGCGACCTGCTCGACCAGGGCACGCAGCGGCGCCAGGCCGGTACCACCGGCGACGAGCAGCAGGTCGGCTTGCGAGTGCGGGTCGAGGCTCAGGCCGGCGTCGCGGGGCGGGCCGAGCCAGAGCAGTTCGCCGGGGCGTACGTCGTGGACGAGGCTGTGGGAGACGGTGCCGGCGGCGAGGGCGCGGACGTGCAGTTCGACGGTGCCGTCCGGGCGCGGGGCGTTGGCCGGGGAGAGCCACCGCCAGCGGCCGGGCCGGCGCGGCGTGCAGACGGGGACCGCCTGGCCGGGCCGGTGGGGCAGGCGACGCCAGGGGCGTACGGTCAGGATCGCGACGGTGTCGCACGGCCGGTCGCGGTCGACCACCTCGGCGGGCCACCACGCCGGGCCGTCGTCGGCGCGGGCGGCGGCGTCGCGCACGGCCTCGGCGGCGCGGCGTCCGGCGCGCTCCCAGGCGCCGGCGAGCAGCGGCGTCCACAGCGGGCGGGCCTGCCTGGCGACGGCGGCGAGCAGCGCTTCGCCGATAGCGGCCTCGTGCGGCAACAGGTCGTGCCGGCGGTACGCACGGCCGAGCACCGCCAGCAGCGCCGCCCGCCCGGCCGCGTCGTCGCCGCCGCTCGTCAGGCGGCCGAGCGCGGCGAAGAGCAGCGGCGCGTCCCGTTCGGGGAGCACGCCGGGGCGGCCGTCCTCCAGCGTGCACCAGAAGTCGTCGGCGCCCTTGTCGACGGCCGCCTCCCAGGCGGCGGTGAGGGTCACACGCCCACCTCGCCGGCGAAGGCGCGCCGCGCGCGGGCGACCCGGTCGTCCGGCAGGCCGAGCGCCCACAGGACGCCCGCCAGGTAGTCGACGATCCGCCGCTGCTGCCCCTCCGACAGGCCGAGCCCGTGCCACGGGTCCGGAATCGGCTGGCCTTCGAGCGCGGTGGCAAGGCTCGCCGCCAGGTGCGCGCCGAGCCGGTCCAGGTCGACCCCGACGAGGTACGGCGACAGCTCCGCGTCCGCCACCACCAGCCGCAGCCACTGGCCGACCGCCTCCTGTGCGGTCATGCCCAGCCGCCCTGCTCGGCCCCGGCCTCGGCTTCAGCTTCGGTGAGGCCGGCGGCTTCCAGGGTGGCCCGGCCCCAGCGAGCGAGGCGACAGGGGTACGGGACGCGCTCGCTGCGGCACAGATCGCCCTCCGGCCAGCTCTCGGGCACATGCGTTCGCACCGCCCGTACGGCGGTGGCGAGGTCCTCGTCGGTGACGGGGGTGAGGACCGGGAAGTCGTCGAGCAGGGTGGTCACGTTCTGCTGCCCCTCGGGTTGCGGCTTGTGGAACGGCGCCGGGGCGGGCGGGGGCGGAGCTGCGTCGTTCGGGTCGACGCAGCTCCGGAGCCGGCACCCGCCCCGGGCCATGCGTCCACCCTTTCCGAGCTGCGAAAAGGCCGGAATGACCACGTACTGCACTTGGCCGGTAACTGCACTGCATCTACTGCCGGTAATGTGCACGACGACCGATCTCCACATGATCGAAGGCGGCACGATGACACCCGTGCAGCGATGGACCGGCCGTGAAACGAAGGCACTTCGCCACGCGCTCCGCATGAGCATTCGTGACTTCGCCGTGCATCTCGGCGTGGCCGAACGAACCGTGTCGAAGTGGGAAGCGGGCGGGGAGAGCGTGAACCCCCGCCCTGAGATGCAGTCGGCCCTGGACACCGCCCTCGCCCAGGCCGCCGAAGAGGCGCGACGCCGGTTCGCATCGGCGTTGCACCAGCAGGAGACGGCCGCACCAGGCACGCCTGGAGGACGCGACCTGCGGGCCGCCGCACGTGAGCAGGTTGCGTGGGCTCGTCAGGCCCTCGGCCTGAGCGCCGATGACTTCGCCGTCGTGCTGTCCCGCACGCTGACGTGGCAGCCCACCGGTGACGACGTCACCGGTTGGGAAACGAACTCGGTCCCACCCGGGGACGTCGTACTCGCGCTCTCCGCGATTCTCGGCCCGTCCGCCGCCGCCAAGGAGGACACGGGCCGGTTTGGTGACCTCGTCGCCGTCTACCCGAACCGGTCCGAGTTCTCCACAGACCTGCCCGCTGACCAACTGCTCGGCGGAGCGCAGGAGGTGCGGGCGATCGGGCTGTCACTCAACCTGCTATCGCAGGGGTATGCCGATCGCCGGTGGCACGACCTGGTCGCGGCCGGTGCGCACGTCCGCCTTCTGTTCCTCGACCCCGACGGGCAGGCCGTTCAGGCGCGCGAGGCGGAGGAGGGCTTTCCGGCGGGGCAGTTGTCCGGGCTGACGAAGCTCAACATCGAAACCCTGATGCGGGTACGCGACAGGCTGCCCGATGGGCTCCAGGACCGCATGGAACTGGCCGTCTACGACGACACGCTCCGCTTCAACGTGGTCCTGGTCGACGGTCTCTGTGTCACCCAGCCGTACTTGGCGGAGAGTCGAGGAGTCGACTCCCCCGCGTTCGTCGTCAGGCGGAGACCGGGCCGGGGGGGGGGCTGTATCCGGTGTTCGAGCAGTTCTTCGAGACAGAGTGGCGACGGGGGCGGCAACTGTGAGCGACTATGGGCACCTGTTGCCAGTTGCGATGGACGCAGTTGCGCGGGCGGCCGAGGCAATGCGACGTCGACCACCGGGCGCGCTGACCGTCAAGGGTGACCGCGACATGGCATCCGCACTCGACTACGAGATCGAGCGCGACATCCGTGAGCTTCTCCGCACGGCGACTCCCGAAATCGGATTCCTCGGCGAGGAGCACGGCGTCAGCGGGGCGGGTGACATGCAGTGGGTGCTGGACCCGATCGACGGGACGGCCAACTTCGTGCGAGGCATCCCGCTCTGCGCGGTGTCGCTCGGGCTGCTGCACCGTAGTGAGGCCGTTCTCGGCGTCATCGAGCTGCCCTTCCTCGGCAACCGCTACGCCGCCGCCCAGGGCGACGGTGCCACTGTCGACGGCAAGCCGATCCAGGTGAGCAGGACGGACCGGCTGAGCGAGGCGATCGTGGCCATCGGCGACTACGCCGTGGGCGAAGATGCTCCGGCCAAGAACGAACTCCGGCTCGCACTGACCGCTCGGCTCGCCGAGTCTGTGCAGCGGGTGCGGATGACCGGCACTGCGGCGCTGGACCTGGCGTGGCTGGCAGAGGGAAAACTCGATGCTGCGCTCACCCTGTCCAACCATCCGTGGGACATGGCAGCAGGAGTTGCCATCGCACGGGAGGCAGGAGCTCAGGTGGTGGACTGGGACGGCACCAGACATGGCGCGAACTCGTCCATGACCCTGGGCGTCACGCCAGCTCTGATCGACGACACGCTCGGGCTGCTCAGGGATGCGGGCCGACAGTAGAGCAAACTGTCATGGACCCGACACCAGTTCCGGAGCAACAACGCAGCGCGAACGCAGCTACCTTGCCTGGGTGACGGATCTTGGGCGGGGTATCTACGAGCACCTCATCACCCGCGAGCTGGCGGATCGCCTCCGGCACGTCGACCCCGCCCTCGTCCAGCACCACAAGCTCGACCCCGCCGACGCCCCCGACACCCTCGCCCGCCACATCGCCGCGCTGGCCCACCGTGCCCTGCACGCCCTCCCCGGCGGCGACGACAAGCTCCAACGCCAAGTAGACCTGGCCAACCGCATCGCCGACGCCATCGCCGCCGTAAGCCCCCAGGCGGCCACGGCGCAGGACCAGGTCACCGACGCCAAGCACCTCTTGCACGCCATCGCCGCACCGCCGACCCCACCCGCGCAGCCCACCTTCCCGCAGCGCCCCACCACCCCGCTCTCCACCGGCGCGCTGCTGGTCAACGGCCGCCACCAGCCGCGCATCGGCCACGAAGTCACGCACGAGATGGCCTCCGCCGAGTCCGTCGACCTGCTCTGCGCGTTCATCAAGTGGTACGGCCTGCGCATCGTCGAGCCGGCCATCCGCGACCTGATCGTCCGGGGCGGCAAGCTGCGCGTCATCACCACGACCTACCTGGGGGCGACCGATCAGCGGGCCCTCGACCGGCTGGCCGAGCTGGGTGCCGAGATCAAGGTGTCCTACGAGACCAGGACCACCCGCCTGCACGCCAAGGCGTGGCTGTTCCGCCGGGGCAACGGCATGACCACCGCGTACGTCGGCTCGTCCAACCTGTCGAAGGCCGCGCTGGTCGACGGCGTGGAGTGGAACGTACGGATCTCCAACGTCGAGCAGCCGCACGTCATCGACACGTTCACGGCCACGTTCGAGGACTACTGGAACGACCCGGCGTTCGAGGACTACGACGCCAGCAGGGACGCGGATCGGCTCAGGCAGGCGCTCAGCGGGGAGCGTCCCGGCGAGGCGCCGATCCAGATCGCCAACCTGGACGTGCGGCCGTACCCGTACCAGGCGGAGATCCTGGCCGACCTGGACGCCGAGCGGCACGTGCACGGCCGCTGGCGCAACCTCGTCGTCATGGCCACCGGCACCGGCAAGACGGTGGTCGCCGCGCTCGACTACCGCCGGCTACACAAGACGGGCAAGGCGGACTCGCTGCTCTTCGTCGCCCACCAGGAGCAGATCCTGCGGCAGAGCCTGGCGACGTTCCGGCAGGTGATGGGCGACGGCAGCTTCGGCGAAATGCTGGTCGGAGGCAAGGAGCCGACCCACTGGCGGCACGTCTTCGCCTCCATCCAGTCGCTGCACCGGCGGGAGATCGACCCCGAGGCGTACGACATGGTGATCGTCGACGAGTTCCACCACGCGGAGGCACCGACGTACGCCAGCCTCCTGGAGCGGCTGCGACCGCGCGTACTGCTGGGGCTGACGGCGACCCCCGACCGGGCCGACGGCGGCGACGTGCGCCGGCACTTCGGCGGACGCACGGCCGTGGAGCTGCACCTGTGGGACGCCCTGGAGCGGCAGTTGCTGGCGCCGTTCCAGTATTTCGGGCTGCACGACGACGTGGACCTGTCGCAGCTGCGCTGGAAGCGCGGGCAGGGGTACGACCCGGCGGAGCTGGACGTCGTCTACACCGGCAACCACGCGCGGGCGCGGGCGGTGCTGCGGGCGGTACGCGACAAGGTCGACGTGGCCCGGATGCGGGCGCTCGGGTTCTGCGTGAGCATCGGGCACGCCCGGTTCATGGCGGACTGGTTCACGAAGCACGGCGTGCCGTCGGCAGCGGTGACCTCGAAGGTCGACACGCCCGATCGGCACGCGCTGCTCGCCGAGTTTCGCAAGGGCACGCTGCGGGTGCTCTTCACCGTTGATCTTTTCAACGAGGGCGTCGACCTGCCGATGGTCGACACGGTCCTGATGCTGCGGCCCACCGAGAGCGCGACGATCTTCCTCCAGCAGCTCGGCCGCGGGCTGCGCCTGGACGACGACAAGCCCTGCCTGACCGTGCTCGACTTCATCGGTGGGCAGCACGCCAACTTCCGCTTCGACCTGCGCTGGCGGGCCCTGACCGGGGTGAGCCGGAAGTCCGTCTACGACGCGGTCGACCAGGACTTCCCGAGCCTGCCGAGCGGCTGCCACATCGAGCTGGATCGGGTGGCCAGGGACATCGTGCTCGGCAACCTACGCTCGGCGTTGCCCACGTCGAAGCGGGGCCTGCTGGCCGAGCTGAGGTTGCTCGGGGACGTCAGCCTGGGCGAGTTCCTGCGCGAGACGGGCGTGGAGATCGAGGACGTGTACCGCTCGGCGAGCGTCGGCGGCTGGACCGGACTGCGCCGGCTCGCCGGGCTGGAAGCCTCGACGCCCGGGCCGGACGACCGGGAGTTGGGCCGGGCCATTGGGCGGATGCTGCACCTCGACGACCCGGACCGGCTTGACCTGCTGGCTCGGGTGGCGGCGGGCGAGCGGCCGGGCGATGGGCGGCTGTGGGACATGCTGCACTTCGACCTGTGGGGGCCGAACGCCCCGCTGACCTCTCGGGAGGAGCGGTTGACGCGGCTCCAGGCGGAGCCGGCCCGCTGCGCCGAGCTGCGCGAGGTGGCCGAGGTGCTGCGGGACCGGATCCACCGGGTCACGCCGGAGCCGCTGTCGGCGGCGGTGCCGCTGCGGGTGCACGCCCGATACAGCCGCAACGAGGCGTGCGCCGCCTTCGGGATGCCGAACCCGGGGTCGCTGCGCGAGGGCGTGAAGTGGCTCCCGGACTCCCAGGCCGACCTCTTCTTCGTCACGCTGGTCAAGTCGGAGGCCCACTACTCCCCCACCACCATGTACGCCGACCGCGCCATCACCGACACCCTGTTCCAGTGGGAGTCGCAGAGCACCACGTCGTCGGCGTCGGCGACCGGCCAGCGTTACATCCACCACGCCTCGCGCGGGTCGACGGTGCACCTCTTCGTGCGGGAGACCCGAATCGCCGACCGCGACCTGGGCGCGCCGGCCTACCTCTACGCCGGCCCGATGACCTACCGGGAGCACACCGGCGACCGGCCCATGCGGATCATCTGGCGCCTGCACCACCCGCTGCCCGCCGACATGTACGCGGCCGCCCGGGCCATCGCCGCATGAGCATCCGGCAGGAGGTGTTGGACCGGCTGACCTCGCTGCGGCTGCACCAGCAGCGCGGGCGGCGCGCGCCGCACAAGCCGCTGCTGGTGCTGCTGGCGCTCGGGCAGCTCACGCACAGCGGGTCGAGCGAGTTGCCGTGGTCGGCGGTGCAGGAACGGCTGAGCGACCTGATCGTCGAGTTCGGGCCGGCGTCGAAGACCGGGCGGGCGCAGAGTGCCGCGTACCCGTTCACCCGGCTCCGCAGTGACGGCGTGTGGACGCTGAACCGGGACGTACCAATGGATCTGGTCGGGCCGTTGGCGACGCACGACGTGGCAGGGCGTCTCGATGCCGCCACCGAGTCGGCGCTGCGCCGGGACCCCGAGCTGGTGCGGCGGGTCGCCCGCGCCCTGGTGGAGCGGCACTTTCCGCCCACCATCGCGCCCGACGTGCTGGCCGCGGCGGGTCTGGACCCGGACGACATCCTCCAGGCGCCGGGCGTCACCCCGGTCCCCGCGCGGCGGCGGGACGCGGCCTGGCGGGTGGCGGTGCTCCAGGCGTGGGACCGACAGTGTGCGTTCTGCGGGTACGACGGCCAGCTCGGCCACGCCTCGGTCGGCGTGGAGGCCGCGCACGTGCGCTGGTGGGCCTTCGACGGCCCGGACAGCCCCGACAACGGCCTGGCGCTCTGCGTGCTGCACCACAAGCTGTTCGACTTCGGCGCGCTCGGGCTCGACGCCGACCTGCGTATCGAGGTGTCGGCCGCCTTCACGGCTCGTACGCCGGCCGGCCGGTCGACCTATGACCTGCACGGCAGGACGCTGCGGCCGCGCCCCGGGACGCAGGTGCCCGCCGTCGAACACATCTCCTGGCACCGTCGTGAGGTGTTCAAGGGCGAATCACTCGCCGCCTAACTTGATCTTTAACCCGTGCGGCGTGGGCGGGGTTGGCGGACTTCGTCTTCTTTGCAGCTGCCTGATCCTCTATGCCACCCGCCCGGCCTTCAGGGCGCTGCGTGTCGGCACACCGATGGCCTACGGCCACCCTTGGCCCCGACCGGCGCCGCAGTCCTTGGCACCTTCCAGGGAATGGGGCAGACTGGCGGCCATCCTCAGCCGGGAGGCTGGACGATCTGCCGCGGAACTAGCCCCCTGTCTACTTCTTCCCAGATCGCCGGAGAAGCGTAGGGTGCAGCGGCCCGCAAGTCGCAGGGGTGTTTTCGGGCTGCTGTCGAGGTGTCCGTTGGGCCGGCGCACACAGGCACCTGGCAGGCTTTCTGGGGAAGCTCGAAAGAACCCACCAGCTTATGCGGGTGCTGAAATCCGACACTCGGTGGTCTTCCTGTCAGGATGACAGTAAGCCTATGGTCGATTCATGTCTGACGATCGATGGGTTCCACCGACCGTTCTTCTTGCGGTTGACCTCGTCATCCTCACCTTGCGGGAGTCGCGCCTGCATGTGCTGTTGATCGAGCGCGGGATCGAGCCTTATCAGGGTGCCTTGGCCCTGCCCGGCGGTTTCCTCAGCCATGAGAAGGAAGACCTCGCGACGGCCGCCCAACGAGAGCTTGCCGAGGAGGCTGGTTTGGGGCCGGATGAGTTGCACCTCGAACAACTCGGCATCTACGGTGCGCCGAATCGTGACCCCCGAGGGCGGGTGGTCTCCGCGGCCTACCTGGCCATCGCCCCTCGGCTACCCGAGCCGGTTGCCGGCACCGACGCGTCCCAGGCGCGTTGGACCCCGGTAGCGCAGGCGCTGTCCGGTGACGCGCAGCTGGCCTTCGATCATGAGCAGATCCTGACCGACGGGGTCGACCGGGCGCGGGAGAAGTTGGAGCGGTCGGCGCTCGCCACCGCGTTTTGCGGTCCGACCTTCACGATCGCGGAGCTTCAGGACGTCTACGAAGCGGTGTGGGGCGTGCGGCTGGATCCACGGAACTTCTACCGAAAAGTGCAGAGCGTGGACGGCTTCATCGTCCCTGCTGGCCCGAGTCGCAAGACCGAAGGGGGGCGTCCCGCTCGGCTATTCCGCTCCGGGCCCCGCACGACTCTTCACCCTCCGATGACCCGACCCCATGGCCAGGCAGACAAGGAGACAGCGTGAGCACGAACAGCGGTCTCGTCGTGATCCTCACGGCGCTGAACCTCGAGTACGAAGCGGTCCGCGACCAGTTGACCGACCTACGGGTGCGCCGGCACCCGGCCGGCACCCGCTTCGAGGTCGGCGGGATCGACCGAAGTGACTGCCGGGTCGCGCTGGGGCTGGTCGGCAAGGGCAATCATCCGGCTGCCGTGCTCGCGGAGCGGGCGATGGCCGAGTTCTCCCCAGCAGCCGTGCTGTTCGTGGGAGTCGCCGGTGGCCTGTGGCCCAACATCCGGCTCGGCGATGTCGTCGTCGCCAGCAAAATCTACGCCTACCACGGCGGCACCAGCGAGGACGACGGTTTGAAGGCCCGGCCGAAGGCGTGGGAGATCCCCCATGAGGCCGACCAGATCGCCCATCACGTCGCCAGGTCCACCGCCTGGTCCCGAGGTCTTCCCGACGGCTCAACCCCTGCTGTCCATTTCGGGCCGATCGCCGCTGGGGAAGTCGTGCAGGACTCGGGGATCTCCGACCAGGCCCGCTGGATCCGCCAGCACTACAACGACGCCGTGGCGATCGAGATGGAAGCGGCCGGTGTGGCCCAGGCGGGCCATCTCAACCGTGCCCTCCCCGTTGTGGTCGTGCGCGGCATCAGCGACCACGCCGACGGCAGCAAGGCAGCCACCGACGGACAGAACTGGCAACCGAAGGCCGCACGTCACGCCGCCGCGTTCGCCACCGCACTGGCGCGAGAACTGATCATCGACGGGCCGGCGTCGCGCTCAAGCGGTTGCGGGGCCTGATTGCCGACGTGTCTGAGCTGGCGGCGCGGCTCGCGGCGATCATCGCCGTGGTGCGGGGCATGTCATGACGACCCCGACCGCGACCAACGTCGCCCAGGGAGATGCGCACGTCGACGTACAGGCAGGGGTAGTACACGGTGACGTCAACTTTTACCGGCTGCCGCCAAACCCGAGTCCAGAAGAGCAGTTCGCCTCCGCGTTGAAGTATCTCGACGCTCGAGTTCGTGATCAGGCGCGCAGGCTCATCGAAGAGGCGATTGCCGGCGGGTATGTCACCACCGAGGTTCAGTTCTACCGGCTCATCGCCCTGTTGAGTGGACGCACCCTGCGCCAACTCGCCACCGAGGAGTTGGATCGCCTCACCGCAATCTGCGCGAGCCTGCCCCACCTCGACGACCATGACGAGTGGGCTGCGGGGTTGAAGGTAATCATCCGCCTGCTGGAGCCGGTCCGCGCCACCGAGACGGAATTGGTCGTCAAGGAGATCGACGCCCTGAACCAGCGTCAACGCGTCGGGATCTACGGCCACCTTGAGGCGCTGCTCGAGGGTGCGATGCAGGATGAGATGTGGCGGAAGTCCGTCGCCCTGGCGGAGTCGCAGCGCACGGCGGGCGATCGATTCAGCAGGGTCTGGAAGTTTTTCCACCCCGCGCCCGCGCAGCCTCGGACCCTACCGGTGCAGCCCGCCGCTGTTCCGCTCCGCGACTGGTTACGTGCTGGCGCCGGCGCAGTGATGTTCACCATCGCCGTGGTGCAGATGATCGTGCTGGTGGCGACTCGCGGCACGCTCAATCCGTTCCTTGGTCTGCTCGCCGGCCTGATCGGGCTGGCCGCCTTCTGCGTCGGCGGAGCGGACCGGTACTACCGCAGGACACGACTCCACGCCAAGGAAGCACAGATTCGTCCACCCCGTCAGCGGCGACGAGAGGCTCCACCGGGAGGCTTTGCCCGCAAGGTGGACCGGCTCTTCGACCGGTACTTCGGCCGGTACGTGCCCAAAGGAACCGACCGAATGTACTGGCTTAAGCAGACGGCGGGGATTCGGCGGCACCTCCGCGACGAGGTGGTCGAGCTCTACCGGGAACAGCGCATCGAGGTCGACCGCATCGCCTGGCTCGTCCGATACCTGGTCGGCGATGTCCGAGAGCAATGGGAGCGGGACACGCTAACGGCGTACCGCCAGCAACTGCGCATCCCCGCCAGGACCAAGGCTCTTTACGTGGGTGGACTGGCTCTCCTTGCTGTTGGGGGCCTCTGGGTTGTTCCTGCCGTCGTGGTCAGCGCCCCCTTGTCTGGCGCAGGCTGGCTCCTGCTCGCGGGGGCGTCCGCGGTGCCAGCAGTGCGCTCGTCGTTCCGGATCATCGCCGAGCGACGCAGGATCGCCGACGACCAGGCGGAACGAGACGACAAGGACACCGCCCGTTGGGCGGCATACGACCGGTGGTGCCACAAGCTGTCCGACAAGCCGTCGGACACCGAGATGGCAGCGTGGCTGGAAAGCGACCGCAAAGTCCTGGTCGACGAAGCCATACAGCAATACCGGCTTCGTCCCAGCCACGTAATCGCACACGCCTTCATCGAGGCACCAGCACCCTCCTGCAAGAAGGCCCGGTACCCCCAGGGTCCGTGGCGGTACTCCCGATACCGTCTGCTCCTGTTCCTACTCACCGACGACGGCGTCCGCCAGGTGAACATCGATCTCGACTTCGAAACCGCCGCAAGCCACACCACCCAACGACTCAACTACCGCTTCGACGCCGTCGCCGCCGTACGGATCGACGGCATCGCCACCCGACAGCAGACCTTCGAGCTGACGCTCTTCAACGGAGAACCCATCTCCATCCGAGTGAGCGAACCTGACAACGAGACACTCCAGCACGACGAAAACCCGACCAAGATCGCTGAACTGTCGCTGGACGCCGCCGGGCTCAATCACACCCTGCACGTCCTCGAAGGCATCGCCGCCGAAGGCAAGGAATGGGTGAAACACCGACGCCACCGCGCCGACGAAAAACTCGCCAACCTCGCGAGCACCATTCGAGGTCTACTCGACTAGGAGTTCAGTCCATCTTCGACGATCAGCACGTCAACGATCGGGGCCGTGTCCTCCCCGCCCGCTCAGGTTGAAACAGCTCATTGCGTCTGCGGCTGCCGGCCAGGTCTCGAATACTGCTACGGCAACACGGTCGGCGTATCCATCAGCTGCCAAGGGGTCCGGGACGCTCCGAATGCCGACCCGATCAGTAGCGCCCACGCGACCAGAGGACCGCCAGATCCACCGACGGCCGCCGCCACCGCCAGCGGACGGCAGACAGCAGACACTGCCCGTCCGAGGAGTGGCTGGGCGCCCGCCTCGCGTCGAGCCCTACCCCAGCGCCTCGACGGCCGGGCCCGTCGCGGCCCGCTCCCGCGTGACGCGGCGGCGGGTCGGCAGCCCGAGCGTCGGGTTGGCGACGCCCCAGGCGGCACCCTTGCAGACCAACTCCTTGTAGAGGGCGGCGAGTCGTCCGGTCAGGACCACCTGCACGGCGCGGTCGTCGGCGGTGACGTACTGGATCAAGCCCTCCTTGCGGCCCAGCGAGATGCACTGGTTGAAGTAGCGCAGCGGCGTGTCCGGGAGCTTCCCGCCGGTCAGGCGCGCCGCGATCGCGTCGGCGGCCTGCCAGGCTGTGGGGATGCCCGAGGCGCACGACATCCGCAACGGCTTGTTGCCCGGTCCCATCGCGTGGGCCGCGTCGCCGACGGCGTACACGTCGGGGTGCGAGACCGAGCGCATGGTTGCGTCGACCACGATCTGGCCGGTGCCGGTGACCTCCAGAGCGGTCGCCTTCGCGATCGGATGCACCACGAAGCCGGTGGTCCACACGGTGACTGCGGCCGGGATGGTCTTGCCGTCGGCCGTGGCGACGCGGTCGGCTTCGACGCCGGTGACGGCGGCGTGCTCGTACACGGTGATTCCGAGCCTGCCGAAGACCTTCCGCAGGTGCGCGCGGCCCTTTGGCGAGAGCCAGTCGCCGAGGCCGTCGCGGACGGCGAGGGCGACGTCGAGGTCCGGGCGGGCCTCGGCGATCTCGGTCGCGGCCTCCAGGCCGGTGAGGCCGCCGCCGACGACGACCACGGTCTGCCCTGCGTCGAGGCGGGCCAGGCGCTCGCGCAGTCGGAGTGCACCGGGCCGGCTGGCGATCTCATAGGTGTGTTCGACGGTCCCGGGGACGCCCTGGGCGTTCCAGCCGCTTCCGAGGGCGTAGACGAGCGTGTCATAGGAGAGTTCTGCGGAGCCGTTCGCGTCGAGGACGGCGACGGTCTTGCGGTCGACGTCGATGCCGGTAACCCTCGCGAGCCTCAGTTCGACGCCGGTGCCCGCGAACATCTCGCTGAATGGCCGGGGCTTGAGGTCCTGGCCCACCGCCAACTGGTGCATCCGGACGCGTTCGACGAAGTCGGGCTCGGCGTTGACGAGGGTGATGGCGACGTCCTCGCGGCGGAGCCGCTTGGCGAGCCGGCCGGCGGCGACGGCTCCGGTGTACCCGGCTCCGAGAACGACGATGCGATGCTGCATTTCCCTGCTCCTGTCTTCCGCGGGTTCGCCACTTGAACCGGACGGCCCGCCGCTTCCTGACAGGAACAGGATGTGAAGCACCTCACACGACGGTCAGAAGGCGTTGAACAGGGGCTCCCCGTGGTTGGCGGCCGCCCAGCGCGCGGTCGCGCGTTCGAGCTTGTCGGGGTTGACCTGGCTGCGGAACGCGGCGATGCCCTCGGCGGTGACCTCCAGGCACATGACGCCGATGACCCGGCCGCCCACGACGGCTACGACGGCGGGGTCACCGTTGGCGGTCCAGGCGTAGACCTCGGGCGCGCCGCCGACCAGGGCACGCTTGACCTCGCCGGGTTTGAACAGGCCCCGCAGGAACTTCGCGACCGCGACGGCGCCCTCGAACGCCTTGGCGCGGGCCGGGACCTTCCCGCCGCCGTCGCCGATCGCGATGGCGTCCGCGGTGAGCAGGCGCACGAGCGGCTCGGTCTGGCCGCTGGTGGCGGCCGCCAGGAACTCCTCGACGATCCGCCGGGCGGCGGCCTCGCCGATCTCGGTGCGCGCCTTGCCGTCCGCGACGTGCTTCTTGGCGCGGTGGAAGATCTGCTGGCTGGCGGCCTCGGTGATGTCGAGGATCTCCGCGATCTCCCGGTGCGGGTAGTCGAAGGCCTCCCGCAGCACGTACACCGCCCGCTCGTTCGGGGACAGGCGCTCCAGAAGGGTGAGGACCGCGTACGAGACAGATTCGCGCTGCTCGGCGGTGTCGGCCGGGCCGAGCATGGGGTCCCCGGCGAGCAGCGGCTCGGGGAGCCACTGACCCACATAGGTCTCGCGGCGCGCCCGTGCGGAGGTGAGCTGGTTGAGGCACAGGTTGGTGAGGACCTTCGTCAGCCACGCCTCCGGGACCTCGATGCGGTCGACGTCGGCGGCCTGCCAGCGCAGGAACGTCTCCTGCACGGCGTCCTCGGCCTCCCCCGCAGATCCGAGGAGGCGGTAGGCGATGGCCTCCAGGCGCGGCCTGAGGGCCACGAACCGGTCGACATCGTCCGCGGTAAGAGGCATGGTTCGAGCCTAACCAGCTACCTCGACTCCGCACCGCCGCCGCTCACGGGTCGTCAGCTCCTGTGGGTGAGGACGTTGATGACCCTGCCGTTGGGGTCACGCATGAAGAACCGTCGGACGCCCCATGGTTCGTCGGTGAGTGGGTGCACGATCTCGGCGCCGGCGTTCCGGGCGGCCTGATACGCGGCATCGACGTCATCGACCTCCACGGACACGTCGGGGATGACCGGTGCGGTGGCGTCGTGGGTCATGAGACTCAGCTGGGCTTTCGGGTTGGCACGATCGCTCAGGGTGACGATCCAGCCCATGTCCATGACGACCTCGAAGCCAAGCACCTCGACGTAGAAGGCGGTGGCCGTCGCGATGTCTTCGGTTGCGAGGTCGGGCATTACGCGCTTTATGGCCATGAGGGCCATGGTGCCAGGTGGCAGCCTCGCCAACCATGCCTGCCCCTGTCGCGCGGCTGGCACGCCCAAGCGCCGGCTGTGCTGCATCCAGCTTTTCAACGCCGGCCAAGGCCGAGCTCGACAAGGCGCGCATCGCCCTGCCTGTCGCCACGCGCGGATACAACTGCGCACAGGTCGACGCGCTGCTGGAGGAGCTTTCCGCCACGCTGGCGCGCTGGGATGACGAGGGCGCCGAGCCCGAGTGAGTGGGTCGCGTTCGGCGGGTCCGGCCGGACGTGCGTGTCACGCCGGCGCGGCCACGTCCCCGAGCGCCTGCTTCAGGCAGGCGTCGACGTCCGTCGCGTGGTACACCCGCTCGCTTGCCTCGATCCCGTCGAGGAACATCGCGTACACGGCGGCCATCCGCAGGCCCGCCACGGGCCGCAGCAGCTCGACGGCCCGCTCGGGCTCGCACCCCGGCACGTCGGCCCGCCACCGCGCGCACCACTCCGCAACGACCGCCTGAGACGCAGCGGCATCAAGCCCCTCGGCCAGCCGCAGCACGTCGAACGCGGGATGCCCCACGAACGCGTCGCCCCAGTCGATGACGACATGCCTGCCAGCACGAGCCCGGACGTTGCCGGGGTGCAGGTCCCCGTGCACCAGCGTCTCCGGCAGCCCGCACCGGGCCACCTCGTCGAGCCGCGCCTCCAGCCCCGCCAGCAGGGGCTCCACCGACGAGGTGTCGTGACCGGAGAGCCGGTCGCGGATCCAGCCAGCGAGATGAGGGGCACGCAGGTCCGGCACGCCCGCCGCCACCAGTTCCGCCACGTCCGCGACGGACCGCACCTGCACCGGGTGGAAGTCGGCGGCCATCGTCAGCCGCTCCTCGATGGGCGCCCCGTAGCGGTCCTCGCCCGGCACGTGGTCGAGCAGCATCCGGCCGTCGCCGTCGTCGGCGAGCAGCGTCGACGTCTTCCCCGGCACCGCCCGCCCGAGCCAGCGCAGCACGGCGGCCTCGTGCCGGAAGAACGCGGGCACCTGCTTCAGCCAGGCCGTCCCGCCCGGCCCGTCGAACCGCCAGACCGCCGACAGGTTCCAGGTGCGCTGTTGCGCGGCCGTCTCCGCCGGCCGGCCGAGCCGCTCCAGCTCGGCCGTCGCCCAGGCGAGGCTGCGGGCCGGGCCGCCCGGCTCGGCGTAGGGGGCGCGCAGCGGGTCCGCTGACAGGTCCACCTCCGCCGGGACCAGCGGCATGGCGGGTGGGTCGCTCACCTGTCCGAGGTACGTCACCGCGCCGCCCACCGCCCGCGGCGCGTCGCCGGTCAGCAGCCGCAGGACGGCCACCTCGACCCCGTACCGCCGGCGGGCCTCGGCCACGACGGGGCCGACGTCCTGCCACCAGGGCGACGGCACGTCGAACGGCGGCAGGGCGCCCAGCGGCGCTCCGGCGGCGTCGAGCAGGGCGAGGGTCACGGTGCGGGACACGCCGGCACGCTACCGCCGGACAGCGACCGCGGCGACCGGGTTTGCCCGGCACCCGGGCGCGGTTCCACCTGCGGGTGGAACGTCTGGTTGTGCTCTCCACCCGCGGGCGGAGCCGCTGGCGCTGATCTCCACCCGCCGATCAGTCTGTGGGCCGAAGACCGCGACGTGCCGCGCATCTAGCGTCTTTCATCGTCGAGCTCCACGGCGGACAGTGCCCGACTGTCGGCCGTGCCCGACAGGCACCGGGGACAGTTCCTGGCCGATCCGGGACGAAAATCCCGACTTTCCCGGGACGACAGCCAATTGATCCTGGGACATCGGGATGCGGAGACTCGATCACGCCGACGAGGTGAGGGGGGCAAAACCTGTCGGCGGAATCCACCGGCTGGGCTGGCTCAGCCGGCAGTTGAGGGCGGCGACGACCGCCCCGAACAACCATGGAGGAAACGGAATGGGCAAGTCCGTGCGTATCGACGACATCCCGGCCGACGGGGTCGAGCTCACCGAGGACGAGCTGGCCAACCTGATCGGCGGTCTCCCGCCGTCGTGGCACCGGTCGTCGAAGACCATCAACATCGACCCCGGCTACACCGACACCGACGAGGACTTCTGATCCCGTCACCGGGTCGAGTCCAGCCGGCCGGTGCCCGCAGCTGAGCAGCGAGTGCCGGCCGGCTGGCCGCTCGACACCGGTCACCGGCAGTTTCCGTCCACGACGCTCGGGCAGGGCGGGCCGCAAGGCACCGCCCCGCGCCGCCGGCAGGAGAAACACCGATGATTCTGATCCTGACCCAGGCCGACGACGTGCACGCCGACGCGGCCGAGGCGGAACTGGGCCGCCGCGACGCCCGGTGGCTGCGGTTCGACCCCGCGCAGGTGCCCACCAGGGCGAGCATCGCCGTCCACTTCGCCGACGGGCGCGTACGGCGGACGTTGCACCACGACGGCGGGCAGGTGGACCTCGACGAGGTCAGCGCCGTGTGGTTCCGTCGGCCCGGCCGTCCGGTGCCGCCCGCGCACCTGACCGGGTACCTGGCCGACTTCGTCGCCGGCGAGAGCGCCACCTTCGTGGGCGACGCGTGGGAGACCCTGGACGCGCTGGCCGTGCCGGCGCCCCGCCCGGTGGTCCAACGTGCCCAGTACAAGCTTCGTCAGCTGCAGCTCGCCGCCCAGCTCGGTTTCGAGTTGCCGGAGACCGTCGCGGGCAACCACCCCGACGCGGTCCTCGACCTGTTCAACGCCCACGGCGGGCACCTCATCAGCAAGCAGGTCGGTCTGAACAGGCTGGGCGGCGGCCTGGTGCGCTACACCGAGCCGGTACGCCACCGGGACCTGGTGCACGTCGAGGGCATCCGGCAGTGCCCGGTCATCGTCCAGTCGTACGTGCCCAAACGGCTGGAGCTGCGCGTCACGGTGGTCGGTGAGCGGGTCTACGCGGCGGCCATCGACTCGCAGCACGCCCACCACACCCGCTACGACTGGCGTCGCTACGACGACAAGAACAGCCGGATGTGCCCCTGGGACCTGCCCGGGGACGTCGCCGCCCGGTGCGTCGAACTGACCCGACGACTGGGCCTGCGCTACGGCGCCATCGACCTCGTGCTCACCCCCGACGACCGGTACGTGTTCCTGGAGATCAACCCCAGCGGCCAGTACCTGTGGGTCGAGGACGCCACCGGCCTGCCCATCACGGCCGCGATCGTCGACCTGCTGATGTCGGCGACGGCCACCGCGACAACCGGAGGAGACTCGTGACCAGCACCATCGATTGGACGCCCGTGGAGCAGACGGCGGCACCGGATCCGGCGATGCTCGCCGACGCGGTCGAGACGATGATCCGGCTGTCCGAGGTCGAGGGCGACGGCAGCGGCGACCGGGCCGCCTCGGTCGTGGCCGGGTTGCGTTCCCGGTGGGCCGATGCCCGACTCGACCTGGTCCACGACCGTGGCGTGGACGGCACGGTCAGCTACGACCTGCTCATCCGCGGCGCCGCCGGCACGGTCTCCGTCGCGTTCAGTCCCGCGCCCGCCCAGCCCTGGCCGCTGCGCGGCGCCATGCACTACACGGAAGGCACTTTGCTCCGGGTCGGGACCACCCGCCTCGGTGTCGGCGAGGGCCTGGGCGCGCTGGACTACCTCTGGGGCGAAGCCGAGGTGCTGGCCCGGCTGATCGACACCTGCGTCATCAAGGCGGAACTGGAGCGTGCGCCGATCCCGCTCGACGACGCCCAGATCCAGCACGCCGCCGACGCGTTCCGCCGGGCCAAGGGCCTGCTCGACGCCGAGCGGACCCGCCGGTGGCTCGACGCCGTCGGGCTCGACCAGGACGGCTTCGTCGAGTTGGTCAGGCACACGGCACAGGCCGCCGCCCTGCGGCGACGCGTGACCGCCGGCCGGATCGAGTCGTGGCTCGCCGAGCACCGCGACGAACTCGCCACCCTCTCCGTCGCCTGGATCGCCGCGCAGGAGACGGGTGGACCGGCGCCGGTCCCGGCGGACCGGGCCGCCGCGCTCGCCGCCGTCACGGAAGCGATCCAGCGCGGAGAATCCGCTGGCCTGCTGCGCCTGGCAGCCGTCGACGCCCCCGAGGAGCTGCGGTCGGCCCCTGTCGGCGAGCCCGTCACGACGCGCATCCACGGCACGCCCGCCCACGCCGTCGTCCTCGACCGCCTGTCCACCGAACTGGACGACGAGACACGCCGGCACGCCGAGCGGGCGGTGTTCGACCAGTGGCTCGCCGACGCGCGCGTCGGCGCCGACATCGAATGGTGCTGGCTCGACGCCGAGCGTACGGCCGCGGTAGGGACCTGATGCGCCGCCGCGTACCGGTGATCCTGCAGACCGCGGACTCCGACTGCGGCGTCGCGGCCCTCGCCATGATCCTGGCGGCGCACCGGCGGCCGGTACCCGTCGCGCACCTGCGGGCCGACCTCGACGTCGGCCGCGACGGCCTCAGCATGCGCGACCTGCGCGCGGCGGCCATCGACCACGGCCTGCGCTGCCGGGCCGTCGCGCTGGCCGCCCTGCGCACCCGACCGGAACGCGTCCGCGAACTCGCCCTGCCGCTGATCGCCCACTGGCGCGGGGACCACTACGTCGTGGTGACAGCGGCCCGGCGCGGCCACGTCGACGTGATCGACCCGGGCGTCGGCCGGCGGCGCCTCACCCTCGACGAGTTCGCCGCCGGAGTCACCGGCGCCGTCCTGCTGTTCGCGCCCGACGGCCCGGCGCCGGCGTCCTCGGCCCGGCCGGCCGGCGCCGTCCGCCTGCTCGCCGTGCCGCTGCTGCGCCGCCAGTGGCGACTGCTCGCCCTCCTCGCCGCCGCCTCGGTGCTCATGGCCGTCCTCGGCCTGGCCGTGCCGCTGGCCACCAAGACGATCGTCGACAGCCTCACCCGGCAGGACGCCCCGCACACCGTCTGGTTCGCGGCCGTCGCCGCCCTCGCGCTGGCCATGGGCTCGCTGTCGTTGGCCCGGGGCCTGTGCGTCGCCCTGCTCCAGCGGCGCATCGGCGCGCAGCTGGGCCGGGACGCCGTCGCGCACCTGTTCCGCGCCAGCTACCGGTTCCTGGGACGGCGCTTCGCCGGCGACCTCGTGGACCGGGTCCAGTCGTCGCTCGGGATCCGTCACCTGCTGGCGTCCCAGTTCATCGCCAGCGGGATCGACGCCCTGCTGGCGGCCGGCTACCTGGTCGTCGTGGCGGTCCTCGCCCCGGCCGTCGCCGCGATGACAGCGGTCAGCATGGTCGTGCAACTCGTGGTCGCGGCGTGGCTGTCCCACCGGATCGCCGCGCTGCAACGGGAGGAGCTGCTCGCCAGCGGGGAGCAGGCCGGTCAGCTCAGCGACGCGCTACGCGGGATCGCCACCGTCCGGGCCGTCGGCGCGGAGAATCGCGTCCTGCGACGCTGGTCGCAGGCGTTCGACCGTGGGCTGGACGCCGACCACCGCAAGAGCCGGATGGAGGCCGTGTCGGCGGCGGTGCTGTCCGCCTGGCAGGTCGCCAGCCCGGTCCTGATCCTGCTGGTCGCCGCACGCACCACCACCTCACCCGGCACCGCCGTCGGACTGGCCGCGCTCGCCGGCGCCGCGACCGCCCCGGCGGCCATGCTGGCGATGCGGCTGCCGGCGTTCGCGGTGCTCGCGCCCACCCTCGAACGGCTGGCCGACATCGCCCAGGCTCCGGCGGAGCAGCCCCGACCACGGCCGCCGGCCCCACGGCTGACCGGCCGGATCACCCTGGAGGGGGTCGGCTTCCGCTACGACCGGCGCTCGCCGTACGCGCTGCGGGACGTCACGGTGACCATCGAGGCGGGCACGAAGGTGGCGGTGGTCGGCGGCTCCGGCAGCGGCAAGAGCACCGTGGTGTCCCTGTTGACCGGCCTGCACACGGCCACCGAGGGGACGGTGCGCTACGACGGGCACGACGTGGCCGAGGTCGACCTGTCGTCGTTGCGCCGCCAACTGGGAGTCGTGCTCCAGGACCCGTACGTGGGTGCGGGCACCGTCGCGGAGGCGCTCCTGCTCTCCCGCCCGGACGCCACCGCCGCGCAGATCGACCGCGCGCTCGCCCTGGCCGCCATCCGCGACGAGCTGTACGCCCTGCCGATGGGTCTCCAGACACACCTCGGCGACGGCGGCACCGGCCTCTCCGGTGGGCAGCGCCAGCGGCTCGCCCTGGCCAGGGCGCTGCTGGACGAGCCGGCCGTGCTGATCCTCGACGAGGCCACCAGCGCCCTCGACGTCGTCACCGAGGCGGCCGTCGAGCGGAACCTGCGGTCCCTGCCGATGACCCGCGTGGTCATCGCCCACCGGCTCTCCACGGTCGTCGACGCGGATCTGGTGCTCGTGCTCGACGGGGGTCGCCTGATCGAATGCGGCCCCCCGGCGGAACTCGTCGCCGCCGGTGGCCGGTTCGCCGCCATGGTCGCCGCCTCCGGGGTGCCCGCGCCGGCGATGTCCTGACTCGCAGAGCCGTCCACGGGCAACGTCGGCGATGGACGTCGTCCAGCGCAGCAGGCCGGAAATGGTCTTGCCGGCGCGGATCGAACCCTCGGCGGGGTTGACGAACCCGTCGAGGACACGCGCACGCTACCGCCGGGCAGTCGACCGCGGCGACCTGATCGTCCCGACGCCCGGGCGCTGGTCCGTGCCGGGCTCAGCGTGAGAGGACGGACCGCGCCCGGAAGCCGCGCGGTGCAGGGCGTCCTGTCCCGTCACGCCGTACCGGTGCGCGAGCAGCACGACCTGCACGCGGTCGCGGGCGTCGAGCTTGGCGAGGATGCTGCGCACGTGCGTCTTGACGGTCGCCAACGACACCACCAGGTGCTCGGCGATCTCGGTGTTGGTCAGGCCGGCGCCTATCAGGCCCAGGACCTCGCGCTCGCGGGGGCTGAGGGACTGCAGGCGCGGCGGCTCGGGCGTGCTCGGGGCCGCGCGCTCAAGGTATCGGTCGATCATCCGCGCCAGCACCTGCGGCGCCATCGGTGCCTCACCGGCGACGGTCCGCTCGACGGCGCTCACCAGCTGTTGTGCTGACGCGTCCTTGAGCAGGAAACCCGCGGCGCCGGCCGTCAGTGCGTCGTACACATGCCTGTCGATATCGAAAGTGGTCAGGATGACCACCCGGCAGGGCAGGCCGGCGTCCACGATCCGCCGGGTCGCTTCGAGACCATCGGTGCCGGGCATGCGCACATCCATGAATACGACGTCCGGCTCCAGTTCGGCAGCGAGCGCGACCGCTTCGGCCCCGTCGCCGGCCTCACCGACCACCTCGATCCCGGCCAGTTCCAGGATCAACCGGAGCCCGCTGCGGGCCAGGTCCTGGTCGTCGGCGAGCAGTACGCGTGTCACCGCTGCTCCTTCCCGGCGGCTGGTAGCCATGCGGTCACCTCGAAGCGCCCGTCGACGTGCGCCGCGTCGAGCGTGCCGCCGAGAACGCGTGCGCGCTCCGTCATGCCCGGGATGCCGTGTCCCAGGCCGACGCGGGGCTCGGCCACGGACAGGTTGCCGACCCGCACCCGCACGCCCTCGTCGCGCCATTCCAGGGTGATGTCGACCTTCTCCCCGGGGGCGTGCTTTCCGGCGTTGGTCAGGCATTCCTGCACGATGCGGTTGACCGCGAGCCAGTGTCGTGGGGCATCGACCCAGGGCTCGCCGGTGACGAGGAGGCTGTTGGCGACCCCGAGGCGTGCTGCGCGGTCGGTCAGCTCCGCCAGCCCCCGTCCGTCGGGAGCGACGGCGAGTTCCTCGTCACCGAGGAGGTCGAGGATGGCCCGGAGCTCACGGCTGGCCTTGTGAGCAGTCTCCCGTACCGCTGCGATGGGCCCGGCCGCGCGATCGGGCGCGAGGGCCAGGGCCTGGGCAGCCGCCTCGGATTGGATCGACATGAGCGTCACCTCGTGCCCGACGACGTCGTGCAACTCGCGGACGATGCGGGCCCGTTCCTCCTCGACGGCCTCGCGGCGGGCCGCCTCCCGCTCGGCCGCGATCCGCTGCTCCGCCTCGCGGTCCTTCGTCACCATGAACCGGCCGACGGCGTAGGGGACGAGCACGATGAGCCAGAAGCCCAGGATGCCGAGCAACGTCTCGGCCCCTGGGATCCTCAGCTCCGCGGCCCGCTGCTGGACATCGATGTCGAGGACGAGATGGATGAGCCGGTTCTCCGCATGCTCGATCGCCAGCCACCCGAACGTCCCGGTGGTGATGGCCCACGCACAGGCCAGGCAGCCCCTTCGCAGACTCGTGGCCCAGCGGCCCAGGGAGAAGAAGAGCAACACGGCGCACACGTAACCGAGGAACAGGAACGCATCCGTGGGCACCCACCACAGCGAACTGCCCACGACGGCTGCCGCCACGGGACGAGCACGTCGCCATGCCAGCGGAACGACCGAGACGACCGCGAACGCGGGACCGATCCAGGTGCTGTTCGTGAGCCAGAGGCTGCCGATGGGCTGGATCCAGAGGACCTGCACGAGACTCACCGTGAGGAGAGCACCGGTGAGCAGGGCGTCTGAGCGACGCACACCTTTCGTCAGCCCTGCACGGATCGTCACGAGGTAAGGGTAGGACTCCTCGGAACCGCAGTCCTCAACCCGCGGGATGAGCCGAACTTCAGCCCCTGATGCCAGGTGGCGGTGGCTCTCGCCGACCTAGCATCTCGGCGTATACCGACCGAGAGGAACGCCATGACCACGACCATCACCGCGCCCACCCGGAACATCGCACTCGTCACCGCCCGAGTGGTCGCCGGCCTGCTCGGCAGCGTCCAGCTCGCGGGGGCCACCTACTTCTTGTTCATCGCCCCCGAGGAGGCTGTCTGGGTGAACCTCTGGCTCGATGTCCCGATCGTGGCTCTCACCCTGTCGGGCATCCTCCTGAAGCTGGGGATCGCCTTCCTGCCGGGACTGTCCGCAGCTCGGCGGATCGGAATGGGCTTCGTGGCGTTCCCGCTCGGGATCGTGCTGACGCTCGTGAAAATTACCGCCTACAGCGAGTCGGAGAGTCTCGTCTTCCTGGTCTTCGACGCTGTGCTGTTCCTGCTCCTGGCGCTCTCCTGGCGGGCCACGAGGCGCTGAAACGACGCGATCCCAACAGCATCGCCGCGGCCCGCGTCCACCCGTGGATGGAGTCCTTCGGCTGTTCTGGGACGAAGGGCCGCCCCAAGCAGCGGACGGCCGGGGCGCCCGCAGGTCAACAGGTGGCACGGCGGGGCCCGCCTCGGCCTCCCGCCCCGGCCGCCGCTCAGCGCGACAGGATGGCGACGATCTCGGCGTACCCGCGCCGGCGGGCGTGTTCCCGCGCGTCGACGCCGTCCCGGTCGGGCACGTCCACGCGCGCCCCGACGCCCACCAGGATCTCCGCGATCTGCTGGTACGGCCGGCTGCCGTCGCCGAGGATCACGCACTCCAGCAGCGCGGTCCAGCCGAGGTTGTTGACGTGGTTGACGTCGATGCCGGTACGGACCACGCGCCGGACGTACTCGACGTGGCCGCGTTCGCTGGCCGGGATGACGGAGATCCCGCCGTAGCGGTTCACGATCGTCAGGTCGGGGTCGGCGGGCAGCAGCACCTCCAGCATCGCCACGCTGCCGGTCACCCCGGTCACCAGCCACGGGGTGTCGTGCTGGTCGTCGAGCGCGTCCGGGTCGGCCCCCGCCTCGACGAGGATCCGGGCGACCTCGACGTGGTCGTTCGCGGCGGCCAGCAGCAGCGGCGTACGCCGTCGGGCGTCGCGGGTCTCGATGTCGGCGCCGGCGGCCAGCGCGGCGCGTACCGCCGTGGGGTCCCCGGCGTCGGCGGCGGTGAGCAGGTCCTGGTCGGCGGGGCGGGGCATGGGTTTCTCCGGGGGTGGTGTCGGGGCGGGCCGGGCGCAGCCGGCGGCCGTGGCGAGGGTGAGGGCGAGGGCGAGCAGGGCGCGGCGCTTCATCGGCGGATCAGCTTTCGCTCGACGGCGGCGTGCACCGCCGCGGTCCGCGAGTCGACGCCGAGCTTGGCGTAGATGCGGACCAGGTGGGTCTTGACGGTGGCCTCGCTGATGAAGAGTTGACGGCTGATCTCCTTGTTGGCGAGGCCGCGGGCGAGCAGCGTGAGGATCTCCACCTCGCGGGCGCTGAGCGTGGGCTGCGGGCCGCGCATCCGGCCCATCAGCCGGGCGGCGACCGGCGGGGACAGCACGGTCTGTCCGGCGGCGGCGGCGTGCACGGCGCGGAAGAGTTCGTCGGGCGGGCAGTCCTTGAGCAGGTAGCCGGTCGCGCCGGCCTCGACGGCGCGCATGATGTCCTCGTCGCTGTCGTACGTGGTCAGGATCAGCACGCGCGGCGGTTCCGGCAGGGCGAGCAGGTTGGCGGTGGCCGCGGCGCCGTCGACGCCGTCGCCGAGTTGCAGGTCCATCAGCACCACGTCGGGGCGCAGCGCCGCGGCCTGCCGGAGCGCCTCCCCAGCGGTGGCCGCCTCGGCGACCACGGTCATGTCGGGCCGGCCGCCGAGCAGGGCCCGCAGCCCGGCGCGGACCACCGGGTGGTCGTCGACCAGGATCAGCCGCAGCGGCGTGCTCATCGGGCCTCCCGCAGCGGGAGGCTGACCGCGATCGCGGTGCCCTCGCCGGGTGCGCTCTCGACGGCGACGGTGCCGCCGAGCGGCGTGATCCGCTCCCGGATGCCGGTCAGCCCGAATCCGGTGACGGCAGCGGGGTCGAAGCCGGTTCCGTCGTCGTACACGTCGAGCGTCACCTCCTGGTCGCCGAAGGTCAGTGTCACGGCGGTCCGCCGCGCGCGGGCGTGCTGGCGCACGTTGGCCAGGGCGCCCTGGGCGACCCGCAGCAGGGCCACCTCGTCGTCGACGCCGAGCGGCGCGACGGTCCCCACGACGGCGAACCGGACCGGGATGCCGGTGTCGCGCTCGGTCGCCGCGCACAACCGGCGCAGGGCGTCGGTCAGCGTGGCGCCGTCGAGCGCCGGGGAGGCCAGGCCGCGGACGAAGCGGCGGGCCTCGGCCAGGTTCTCCCGGGCGGTCGCCGCGGCCTGCCGCACGTGCGCGCGGGACTGCCCGGGCTCGGTGTCCCACTCCTGGTCGGCCGCCTGGAGCAGCAGGTTCATGCTGGACAGGCCCTGGGCCAGGGTGTCGTGGATCTCCCGGGACAGCCGGGCGCGTTCCGCCAGCGCCCCGGCCTCGCGCTGGCTGCGGTCCAGCTCGTCGCGCGCGGCCAGGAGGTCGTCGAGCGCGCGCTGCCGGGCCTGGTTCTGCCGGTCGAGTTCGAGGAAGACGACGGTGGTGATGGCGGCGACGCCCACCGGGCCGAGCACCAGGCTGGGGTCGAGCTGATCGGCCAGCCGGATCTGCGCGACGACGACCGCGCCGGTCAGCAGCCCCACCAGCGGCCAGACCGCGCGGCGCGGGAGCTGGCGCAGGCCGACGAAGAACAGCGGGATCGCCACCAGGGCGAAGCTCGGCGCGGCGAGCACCAGCGCGAGGAAGGCGACGAGCACCGCCGCGAAGCGCGCGCCGGGCGCGCGCCGCCCCAGCTCGTTGATCGCGTACGCGGCCAGCAGCACCCCGGCCAGCGCCAGCACCACGCCGGTGTCGGCGCCCCAACCGTGGCGCAAGCCGTAGCGGGAGGCGGCGGCGGCGAGCAGGAGCAGGAACCCCCACCGCATCGCCGGGCGCAGCCGGTCCTGCCGTCCCACCGCCCACCTCCGATCAATTGATCTTGACAACTGTCCAGCGTACGGCAGGAACGGGGTGGCCGGTTCAACCATTCGAGGTATCCCGGTTGCATCCGGCGTGCCATGACCGCGCCGCGCGCGGCGGCCAGGCTGGAGACCGTCACCTCGATCCGAAGACCTCAGGGAGCATCGTGATGATCCACAACTTCCGCCGCCGGATGGCGCTCGGCCTGGGCGCCGGCGCCGTGGCCGTGGCCGCCGTCACCGGTGTCGCCGTCACCGCCTCCGCCGCCGAGCCGGTGGCGAAGCCGCAGGCCGCGACCGCCGCGAAGAGCAACGTCGTGGCGAACCCGTCGCTCGACCTCGACGCGGCGCTGCGCGCGGCCGAGGCGACCGTGAAGGCCGCCGAGAAGGGCGGCCACCGGGTCACCGTGGTCGTCCTCGACCGGTCGGGCACCGTGCAGGTGCAGCTCAAGGGTGACGGCGCCGGCCCGCAGACGGCCGAGTCCGCGCACCGCAAGGCGTTCACGGCCGTCTCCTTCGGCCAGCCCACCTCCGCGCTGGCCGGCCGGGTGACCGGGGAGGGCGCCACCCTGCGCGACATCCCGGGGACGCTGTTCCTCGGCGGTGGCGTGCCGGTGAGTGCCGACGGGCAGGTCGTCGGGGCCATCGGCGTCGGCGGCGCGCCCTCCGGCGACCTCGACGAGCAGTACGCGAACGCCGGCGCGGCCACCCTGCGCTGAGCGCGGCACCGCCGTAAGGGGGCGGGCCTCCGGGACACCGACCGGGGCCCGCCCCCTGCGGCGTCGGACGCACGGTGCCCGGTCGGGCACCGGCTGCGGCGGCGGCACCATCCGTTCGCGTGCCGTCGACCCGGCCTGTCGTGAGCCCGCGTTACCGTGGCGACGATGCCGATCGTCCCCTGGAGGCTCGCGATGATCGATGAGGTCCACGACCCGGGCGACGCCCCTCGGGGCCTGGCGATGGAGCAGCGGATCAGCCTGGTCACCCTCGGCGTCGCCGACGTGGCCCGCGCCCGCGCCTTCTACGAGCGGCTCGGCTGGCGCGGCCAGGAGGTCGAGGAGACCGTCTTCTTCCAGGCCGGCGGGCTGGCGCTGGTGCTGTGGGGCCGCGACAAGCTGGCCGCCGACGCCGGCGTGCCCGACGGGAGCGGGTTCGGCGGGATGACGCTGGCACAGAACGTCCGGTCCCGGGGCGAGGTCGACGACCTGCTGGCGGTGGCGGCCGACGCCGGGGCGGAGGTGACCCGGCCGGCACGCGAGACCTTCTACGGCGGCTACGCCGGCTGCTTCGCCGACCCCGACGGGCACGTCTGGGAGATCGCCTGGAACCCGGGCTTCCCCCTCGCCGACGACGGCTCGCTGACCGTCCCCGACCTCGGCCGGGGCGCCGACGAGGTGGAAGCCGGCAACACCCCGGAGTGACCTGGAAGGCACGGGCTGTATCGGGGCCCCAGCCTTCCGGACCTTGACCGCCTTCGATCGGGGGCACCGGCCAGATGTCGCACATCGAGAAGCTCAACGGCGAATTCCGTAACCTGCTGGCCGGCGTAGAGCGAGCGCGAGGGTTGGCAGCCGCCGCCGACAGCAGGGCACAGGAAGTCGGCGGCCGGGCCGCGGGTGCCGGCTTCACCTCCGTGGCAGCAGGCACGGCTCGCGTGCGCGACGCGATCAGGGAACTCCAGAACGGGCTGGCAGTCTTCGCCGACTCGATCACCGCGGCGATGATGGCCACCACCGCCACCGCGCCCCGCGCCGCCACACCTGAGGAAGCGGTTGCCGTTCTGGAAGCCGTACTGAGCGCGGTCGACAGGGCCCGCGACGCGGCGGTCGAGGCCATCGCCCGGATCGCACGGGCGCAGCAAGTCGTCGCCGTGATCCTTCACGGCGGGCAGCCCGGGCCGCTGCTTGACGCTCTGGAGAGCATCAAGCGGGTCCTGCTACCGGTGGCGCAGCGCACCAACACCGCCCGGCAGTCCGTCGAAACGGCGATCGTCGCAGTGCGCCAGTTCGGGGTCGCCGGAAAACCGATGGAGGTTGGCGCCCCCACACCGACCAGCCCCGTGCCTGCCGCCACCGACGACCCGCCGTCGACAGCCGCGACCGGTGGAACCGCCGCCTCCGCTGGGCATGGCCCAACTCCGCGCTGGACCAGGCAGCCCACCGGCGTTGTCGGCGGATCGCCGACGGGACCACGGACCAGGATTCCCCCCAAGGAGGATGATGAGGTACGGCGCTCACTAGAACTCGAGAACGAGTGCGCCGACACTGTCGCCGGTCGGGGTTATCGGATCCACCAGAACCCCACCAAGCCGGAGATCGCGGCAGCCAGGCTCAGCGCTGGCGACACGGGCAATCCGGAGAAGACCCCTGATTACCTCATCGAAGGCCACGTCTTCGATTGTTACGCTCCCACTCCTCCCAAGGCGGTGCGCGGCATCTGGGCCGCGGTCTCCGAGAAAGTCGAGAAAGGGCAGACTCAACGCGTAGTACTGAACCTGGAGGACTGGAACGGGGACCTCGTCGCCCTACAGAAGCAATTCGACGACTGGCCCGTGCCCGGGCTGAAGGAACTCGTAGCGGTGCAGCGGAGCGGTGTGATCGTGCAAATCGTACGGCGGAACTGAGGGAGTGACTGCGAGGATGGCTGTTGAGTTCCGGTTGACGCTGGCAGGCGAAATCCCCCTCGACGAGGTGGCTGAAATCGCCGCACCGGACGCCGTCGAGACGCGCACCTTGTCCGGCAACCGCATGCTCACCTCCGCGCTCAACGAGGAACGCGGCTTCGTCGTCGACATCACGTCGGGCAGCCACGGCTACTACGACGCCGAGGACGACGACGGCTCGCTGTGGGTGTGGGAGCCGGAAACGTACGTCGACATCAACTTCTACATGCGCAAGGACGTCCTGGCCGACAAGGGGATCCCCAACGTGCTGGCGACCACTGCGCGGGTCCTGGACGAACGGAGCGAGGACGCGGCCCTCGTGTTCAACCACAACCTGCTGCTGCTGACCCGCGTCGCGGGAAGGTTGAGCAAACACCGGCCGACGTGGTGGAGCCACCATGAGGCGGACGATGAGATCGTCCGGCCGTAGCCGCCGCAACCGGGCGGAGGGAATGGGCCCACACCGCCGCGGGCAGCACGGCGCACGGTCGCGGCCGGGTCGGCGGCAGTCAGGAGGCGGCGACCCGGCGGGGGTACGCCCCGGCCTCCCGCGCCCACTGCTCCGCCGCCACCGCGAGGGCCCCGGCGGAGACCGTGAGCGTCAGCGGGTAGACCGCGCTGAGCGGCTGCCGCCGCATCCACGGCGGCAGCGACTCGTACGAGAACTCGACGGTCAGCGCCAGCCGGCGGCGGCGCAGCACCCGCGTACGGAAGGCCAGGTTCGGCTCGGTGAAGCGCACCACCGCCAAGGGTTCCGCCGGGTCGCCGGTCGTCTCGGCCTGCTGCCGCAGCCAGCCCGCCAGCGCGTACGCCTCGGACACCGTCAGGCAGGGCGTGTAGTGCGACCACGCCTGCCCGTCGGCGGTGCGGGCGTCGGTCTCGACGAGCAGCCAGTCGTCCCAGTCCGCCGCCTCGTCCGGGTCGTCCGGCGGCTCGACCCCCGGCTGGTAGCCGACCGGCCGGATCCTCACCCGGGCGCCGTCGTCGGAGCGGATCTCCATGGCCCCATCATGGCCGAACCGGGAGCGCGGGCGGGCCAGATATTCCGCAGGTCAGGGGCATCCCCGGGTCAGCGCACCGGGTCGTGGGTGCCGCGCGGCACGTCGGGACGGCAGCGGCGCACCCGGTCGGCGGCCATCCGCCCGCCGACGGCCAGCCCGTACCGCTCCACGGCGGCCAGCCCGTACGCGCTGCATGTGGGGGTGTAGCGGCACTGCCCCGGCCAGCGGTGCGACAGCCAGCGCCGGTAGCCGAGGATCGCGGCCCGGCCGGCCCGGTCCACCATCGGCGCCCGCCCGGGGACAGCGGCCAGCGGTGCCCGCCCGGCGGGAGCGGCCGTGGGTGCCGACGGCCGACCGGGCGCGACGAGCCGGGCGAGCAGCGCGCCGAGGGTGAGCAGCGTGGAGAAGAGCCCGAAGTTACAGCTGGGCACGTCGCAGTTGGGCACGTCGCAACTGCATCCGCCACAGTAGTCGCGCTTCTTCTTGCGGCGCCGGTCGTGCTTGTCGTTGATCACGGGGAACATCATGCGAAGGGCGCGCCACCCCGGACCCTCGGGCGGCGCTCGGGGTGGCGGGTCGGGGACCGACGCGGGAAGTCCCGGATGGAGCGCGCCCGGTCAGGCCGCGACGCTGGGTGGATGACTGACACCGATGCGCGGACGTCGACGAGACTCGTGCCGGCGGCCGCCGTCGGCGGCCCGGCACTCCTGCTGCTCTACGGTCTGCTCCGCCTGGTCGACGGCCTCGACGGCGACCGGGGCGACGGCTGGGCGTGGAACGTCGGCCACACCTTCTTCCTCGTCGGGATCCTGCTGTTCGGCGCGCTGGTCGTCGGGCTGCGCCGGCTGCTGCTGGCCGTCGCGCCCCGGCAACGGGTCCTCACCGAGGCGGCGGCCGTGCTGGGGCTGGTCGGGGTGGCCGCGTGGACCTGGACCTGCTGCCCCTCGCAGCCGCGGTGATCCTCGCCGGCCTGCTCCCCCTGCAACGCCTGCGCTGAGCGGCCCTCCTCCGGCCTGTTTTCCCCTGCGGCACCTGAGCTGAGCGGCGGGGCCGAACCCGCCGCCGGGGTCAGCTCCAGACCGTGCGGCGCACCCCGTCGTGCTCGGCGCAGGCGTCGCGCCGCCCGCCGGTGAGGCTGACCGAGCCGTCGCGGCACTGCACCAGGTAGCCCCGCCCGGCCCAGAACTCGGGGACGCAGTCGAACCAGTCGCAGATGCCCACCGCCGGCTTGCGGATGCGGTTGCCGCCGCAGAAGTCGTACCCCATCGGGTTGGCGGGGGCGCCGCACCGCCGCTCCCGGGCGGGCGTCGGCGAGGGCGACGTGGTGTCGCGGCGCGGCGCGGACACCCTCGCCGCCTTCGGCGGGGCGACGGGCGGCGCGGTCTTCGGGGCGGCGGTGCCGCTGGGCGCCGGGGTGGCCGCGACGGCGACCTCGGAGCCGGTCGGGTCGGCGGGGTCGGTGTCGAGCAGCGCGGCGGGCACCAGCAGGGCGATGCCGGCGGCGACGGCCACGGTGCGCCGGCCGCCGGGCACGAACGCGAAGGGCCGGGCCTGCCCGGGGGTGGCGACCGTCGGCGGGAACGGCTTGAGCTGCGCGTGCTCGGCGATCGCCTCGTCGAGCTGGTCGAGCACCGCGCCGCGCTGCTCGATGGCGTCGGCGAAGGCGAGCGCCAGCTTGAACCGGAAGTCGGCGGCGACGTCGGCGGGGAGCATCAGCCCGGAGGTGCGCCGCCGGTCCAGCACCTGCATCAGGGTGACCGGCGCGTGCGGGTCGTGGGCCAGGCCGGTCATCTTCCCGTACGCCCAGTCGCGCCGGCCGCGCCCGCCGAGCAGCACGAGCCGGCGGTTGGTGATCACCGCCATCCCGGCGTCGGCGACGCGGACGCCGTCGGGCCTGCGAGCGCGCAGCGGGGCGGTCTCCGGGGCGATTGTCAGGTCCGGCGCGGGCAGCACGGCGGTGTGCCGGACCTCCACCAGTTGCGCGGCCGGCAGCACCCAGAAGACCACCTCGTCGGGGGCCAGTTCCAGGGGCAGCCCCGCGCCCGCGGCGGTCGAGCCGTGGAACTCCTCGGCGAGGGTACGCAGGCGGCGCAGTTCGTCGTCGCGTCGTCGCCATGCCTGCTCGGCGCCGCGGAACTCGCGCCGCAGTCGTTCGTTCTGCCGGTGCGCCCACCGGTACCGCCACGTGGAACCCGTCGATTCAGTCCTTGCCACGCCGACTCCTTCGCCGCGCAGGCCACCAACCGGGGTGTCACCGGTGTCAACGGTGATAACGGCCGGCGCGGACACGACGCAACGGCGCAAAATGGCCGATCGACGGACCAAATCGGACGATAGGCGGGTTTCGCCGGGCCGAACCGCACCCGTCGGGCGTGTCGCCGGACGGGCGCGGCCGACACCCGGCCACGCGCCCGCCGGATCCGCGTGATCCGGCAGGCGCGGCGCGGGGACGGGTCAGTGTCGGTGGCCCTCCCCCACCCGGTAGGTGCGCAGGTTGGGGTCGGCCTTGATCTGCGCCTCCGTGTACTTGATGGTGTCCCAGCCCTTGCCCGAGTAGAGCCGGGTCTGGTCGCCGTACCAGGGGGAGTTCGGGTTGCTCGACTGCGAGTAGGTGAGGATCTGCCGCCCGGACGGGCCGTTCCGGCCCAGCTCGACCGCCATCACGAACGACGAACCGTGCACCACCTTGGGGTAGCCGACGCCGGGCGCCAGCGGGCTGATGATCATGTTGAAGACGCCGGCCTCGGCGCGCCCGCCGTGGATCGGGATGCGCCCGTCGCCGCGCGGCTCGGTCTGGACGTCGCCGAGGCGCGCGTGGAGCGGGACGCCGGCGAGCCTGCGGACCGCGTCGGCGAGCGCGGTGAGCACGCGCGGGTCGGCGGTGTTCAGCCGGCTCGGCGTACGCACCGGGTCGGCGGCGTCGAACGCGTCGGCGAAGCGGATGCCGCCGGACAGGGCGAACTCGGTGAACAGGTGCGCACCCCGGCTGTCCAGGTCGACGCGCAGGTCCCAGCCCTTCAGCGCCGCGCAGGCGTCGCGCAGGTCGACCGTGGTCCCGTCCGAGGCGGTCGCGGTCGGGCGCGCGGTGCACAGCGCCACCAGGTCGTCGCGGACGAGTTCGCCGCCGTACGCGCGGTTGCCGAAGACGGTCTGCCAGAGCCGGGACGTGGTGTAGCCCCGCCCCGGCAGCCCGTCGGTGCCGGCGAGCCGCCCCCGCACCTGCTCCACGCCGAGCCGGGTGCGCAGGCTGCGCTCGGTGCGCTCGTTGCCGATGATGCGCGGGTAGCCCTCCAGCGGCGCCTCCGGGTTGGCCAGCCAGTGGCTGTCGTTGGAGTTGGTCACGTAGTCGGCGCGGATGCGGACCGGCAGGTCGGCCGGGCCGAGGATGCCGGGCACGGCCGCGTCGGGGTCCCGGCCGAGCGCGCAGGCCGACCGGGAGCCGTCGAGGACGGCCTGGCCGCTGGCGGCGTAGAGCGGCTGGAACGGCGCGGGGATGCAGGCGGCGGCCAGCTCGTGGGTGACCCGGGGCACCACCGAGTGGTCGGCGTAGAGCGCCTCGCCGCGGGCGTCGGCGGCGATCACGTTCACCCAGGGCAGGAACTGGTGCCGGTCGAGCACCTGCTTCAGCTCCCGCACCGTCTTCGCCCGGCCCGTCTGGAGCCAGCCGTCGAACGCGCGGTTGTTGGTCGCGTTGGCGTCGGTGATCGCGTACGCGCTGGTGGCGGTCCAGTCGAACGTGCCGGGGACCACGACCACCGGGCCGAAGTGGGTGTCGTGGAAGGTGCGGCTGACCGGCACCGTCCCGCCGCCCGGGCCGGGCACCCGCACGGTGACGGTGCGGGTGGTCATCTTCCGGGGCCGACCGTCCACGTAGTACGAGGTGGGGTCGCCGGGGACCAGCGCGAGCCGGTGCCAGACGAAGCGGCGGGCGGTGGAGACGGTGTGGCTCCAGGCGAGGGTGCGGTTGTGCCCGATCTCGACGATCGGGTCGCCGACCAGCGCCGCGCCCTCCACGTCGTAGCGGCCGGGGACCTTGAGGTGCATCCGGTAGAAGCGCTCGGCGCCCTCCCACGGGAAGTGCGGGTTGGCCAGCACCATCCCGCCGCCGTGCGTGGTGGCCTGCGCGCCCAGCCCGTACGCGTTGCTGCCCACCCCGGCGGGCGCGCCGTCGACGGAGGCGACCACCGCCGCCGCGCCCGGCGCGTCCAGGGCGGCGGCCGGGCCGGTCGCCGTCGGCGGGGCGGCGGCGACGATCCCGTCGAGCACCGCCCGCGAGCTGGCCCGGACCATGCTGGCCCAGCTCGCACGCCAGACGTCCAGCTCGGTCAGCGGGCGCACCCACGGCTTCGCCCGGCACGCCGGGTCGGTGAGGTTCGCCGCGCCGGTGCGGCGCAGGTAGTGGTTGTAGCCGGCGACGAAGCCGCGGATCTGGTCGCGGACCTCGTCCGACGGGGAGTGCACGCCGTCGCGCGGCCCCTGGAGCAGCCGCTCGGCGGTGCGCTCGTCGATGGCCTTGCGGAAGAACAGGTCGCTGCGCACGTTCGCGTCCGTCGGGCCGGTCGCGCCGAAGAAGCGGGACCGCTCGGCGCTGACCGTGACCATCTTCTCGGCGATGACGCAGATGTTGTCCTCGGCCTGCGCGTATCCGACGCCGAAGCCGAGGGAGGCGAAGTCGTGGGCGGTGATGTGCGGGACGCCGTACGACGCCCGGCGGATCTCCGCCGAGTAGCCGCCGTCGCCGTGCTGCGCGGCGGCCGGCGGGACGCCGGTGACCACCGTGGTGAGGACCGTGGCGAGTGCGGTGAGCACCGCGCCGGCCGGCTTCAGCCTCATCCTGTTTCCTCCCCGTCGGAGTGAACGTGCAGAACATTCACGCTGATCGGCATTCTGGTGCCGCGGGGGCGGCCCGGGGAAGGGCTGATCGTGGACTGCCTGTTCCCCCTGCGGCGCGTCGGGACGCTCGGTAACGTCAGCGGCAGCCGGTGTCACTGTGCGCACGGCGAGGGGGTGGAGTCGGTGAGCGAGCCGCTCCGCGCCGTCGTGGTCGGCGTCGACATCGGCACCACCAGCACCAAGGCGGTCGCGTACGACGTCGACGGCAGGCAACTCCTGCACCGCTCGGTCGGCTACCCGCTCGACGAGCCGCACCCCGGCTGGGCCGAGCAGGATCCGCGCCGCATCCACACGGCGGTCCTGGAGTCGATCCGCGCGGTCGTGGCGGAGCTGGGCCGGCCGATCGCCGGCCTGGCGTTCAGCACGGCCATGCACAGCCTGATCGGGCTGGACGCCGACGGCAACCCGCTCACCCCGTCGCTCACCTGGGCCGACTCGCGGGCCAGCCGGCAGGCCGAGCGGCTGCGCGGGGTCCCGTCCGGGCTGGCGCTGCACCGCCGCACCGGCACCCCGGTCCACCCGATGGCGCCCCTGCCCAAGCTGCTCTGGTTGGCCGAGCAGGATCCGCAGCTGTTCGGGCGGGTGGCGTACTGGGTGGGCATCAAGGACTGGATCATGCTGCGGCTGTGCGAGGCGCTGGTGACCGACCACTCGGTCGCCTCCGCCACCGGCCTGATGGACATCCAGCAGCTCTCCTGGGACTCCGAGGCGCTCGGCATCGCCGGGATCACCGAGGAGCAACTGCCCGAACTGGTGCCCACCACCACCGTGCTGCCGGGGCTCACCGCCGAGGCGGCCGCCGCGACCGGACTGCCGCCCGACACGAAGGTGGTCGTCGGCGCGGGGGACGGCCCGCTGGCCAACCTCGGGCTCGGCGCGGTCGCCCCGGGCGTCATGGCCTGCACGATCGGCACCAGCGGCGCGATGCGGGTGATGGTGGAACGCCCTGGCGTGGACCCGCTCGGCGGGGTGTTCTGCTACGCGCTGACCGAGCAGCGCTGGGTGGTCGGCGGCGCGATCAACAACGGCGGCCTCGTGCTCGACTGGGCCGGCGACGCGCTCGCCCCGGAGCTGGGCGAGCACGCCGAGCAGGAGCTGCTGGCGGTGGCCGCCGAGGCCCCGGTCGGCTCCGGCGGGTTGATCATGCTGCCGTACCTGTTGAGCGAGCGGGCGCCGCACTGGAGCGCGCTGCCGCGCGGCGCGTACGTGGGGCTGACCCACGGACACCGCCGCGCGCACCTGGTGCGGGCCGGGCTGGAGGGGGTCTGCCAGCAGTTGGCGCTGGTGCTGGCCTCGGTGCGGGCCGCCGGCAACGAGGTGCGGGAGATCCGGGCCAGCGGCGGGTTCGCCCGCAGCCCGCTGTGGCGGCAGATGCTCGCCGACGTGCTCGGCATGCCGGTGCGCTTTCCCGTCGAGCGCGAGGGCTCCAGCTTCGGGGCGGCGCTGCTCGGCATGGAGGCGCTGGGGTTGGTCGCCTCCGTCGACGTCGCCGCCGACCTGGTGCACATCGAGGAGACCGTCCGCCCCGATCCGGCCGCCGCCGCCACGTACGCCGCCCTGCTGCCGCTGTTCTCCGAGCTGTACAACGCGCTGGTCCCCACGTTCACCTCGCTGCGCCGGCTCGCCCCGGGCCTGCCGCCGGAACCGCCGCCGCGGTAGCCGCCGCCCGCGCCCCGGACGGGTGACACCGCTGGGCACGATGCCGGGCGCCCCGCCCGCCTCCATATCGTACAAACGTGAGGAAAACCGACAAGAGGCGCTCATCTTCCTGGCGGGGCGCGGTGCGCGTACCGCTGGCGGTCGTCACCCTGCTGGCGCTGGCGGCGGGGCCGGCGGCGGCGGACGGCGGCGGACCGGAGCCCGGGCCCGGGCCCGGGCGCGCGCCGGCCAGCACGGCGGCCTGGCTGCCCTTCCCCGGCGGGGCGTTCTCGGTGGACACCGGCACGCGCACCGTGCGCTACCGGGCCTGCGACGGCGACACCGGCCGCGCCACCGACCCGGACATGCGGGTCGTCGGCCGGTCCGCGCGCGGCACGCTGACCCTCGACGGTACGACCTACGCCTACGACGTCCCGCTCGTCGGCCGCCGGTGGGGCATCCTGGAGGTGGCCCGCCCCGGCGCCCGGCCGCAGCGGCTGGCCGGCCCGGTGGTCACCGACCCCCCGCCGCCCACCGACCCGGTCGCCGGCCGCCGGCTGCTGCCGCTGACCGACCGGCTCCGGCAGGTGGTCGACGCCACGGCCGGCACCAACCCGGCCGGCGTCGCGGTCCGCGATCTCTCCGGCCGGTACGGCGACCAGCAGGTCGCGGTGAACGGCACGTTCCGGCCGAAGGCGGCCAGCGTGATCAAGCTGTGGATCCTCGTGGAGCTGCTGCGCCGGGTCGACTGCGGCCAGGTGTCGCTGGACGAGGGCGTGCTGGTCACCCCGGCCGACGTGGTCGACGGCACGGGCGAGCTCCAGCACGAGACGTTCCCGCAGGTGGTGAGCCTGCGTCGGCTCGCCGAGTACACGATCGTCTACAGCGACAACACCGCCGCGAACGTGCTGATCGGCCACCTGCGCGGGTTCGGGCCGGTCAACGCCCTGGCGGACTCGATGAACCAGTGGCAGACCGTCCTGGCCCGCAAGTTCCTCGACGAGGACGCCGCCCGGCGGGGCGAGGAGAACTACACCAGCCCGGACGACGTCGTCTCGCTGCTCGGCGCGGTCTGGGACGCGCAGATCCTCACGCCCGGCTCCCGGGACCTGCTGATCGACTTCATGCGGCGGCAGACCCTGAACACCAAGATCCCCGCCGCGCTGCCGCCCGGCGTCCCGGTCGCCCACAAGACCGGCGACCTGCCGGACGCCTCCCACGACGTGGGGTACTACCTGATCCCCGGCTCCGAGGTCGCGGTCGCGTTCCTCACCTCCGGCCCGATCGCCACCGGCGACGAGGTGGTCCGCCGCCTCGCCCGCACCGTCTACGACCACGTCACCGATGGACGGTGAGCGGCTCAGGCCGGCGGCTCCAGGGTGCTCGCCGGGGATCCGGGGCCGGGCGGGCGCGAAGGCGCCCGGGGGGGGCCCGGGAGGGGGCCGC
>NZ_JBFAVI010000006.1:8954-42080 GCF_040679695.1 Micromonospora sp. NPDC052213 | reverse complement strand
TGGTGCGCGCGCGCCCCCCCCCCACTTAATACCACCCCGCCCGGTTTGTCGGGGGTGCGGCTCGGCGGGGGGGCGCGGGGGGGCCGGGGGGGGACGGGGCGGCGGCGGGGGCCCCCGCCGCCGGGCCGAGCCCGGTCAGGGGGCCTCGACGCCGGAGATGCGGTATTTGTGCACCTCGGCGCCACGGATCGCCACCGCCTGCTCCTCGGCCGGCCCCGCACCCCGGAAGGCCAGCAGCTGCGCGTCGGACTCCCAACGCTCGTAGACGTTGATCCGGCCCGGTTCGACCAGGTCGGCGCCGATCGCGAAGTCGACGCAGCCCGGCGCGGACCGCGCCTGCCGGACGACCTCGACGCAGTCGGCGAGGTAGGCGTCCCGCTCGTCAGGGTCGACGTAGAGACTGCCGGCGACGATGAGCACGTGACCTCCAGGGAGCGGACGGACCCGCACGATCAGGCGCGGCTGATCGCGTTGGCGTGGATGGCCTCGCTCAGGTACGCCGCCATCCCCGTCCTGATCCTCTCGAAGTACGCGGTGAACCGCTCGTCCGCCACGTACATGTCGGCCAGCCCCGTGTGGACCTCGTACGAGCACTCGTAGTACCAGCGGCTGATGAGCTGCCGGTGCTCCTCGGCCAACTCCATCGCCGCCGGGCTGTCCGCCGGCGCGCCGGAGGACATCACCTCGACGAACCGCCGCCCCCAGTCCTCGTTCTCGGCCTTGTTCCGCAGCCAGTCGTCCTTGGTGTAGCGGGACACGCGCCGGTTCGACTCCCGGTACGCCTCGGTGCCGCCCCACCGTTGCTCGGCTTCCTCGGCGTGCGCTTCCGGATCGAGGTCGCCGAAGACCTCGAACCGCTCCTGCGGGGTCAGTGCAATGTTCAACTTGCTCGCCTCCATCGCGAACTCGATCGCCGTGACCATCTCCTGGAGCCTCTTGATCCGTACGGTCAGCAGCTCGTGCTGGCGGCGCAGGTGCGTCGCCGGGTCACTCGCCGGGTCGTCGAGGATCGCGGCGATCTCCTCAAGCGGGAACCCCAGCTCCCGGTAGTAGCGGATGTGCTGCAACCGCTCCAGGTCGGCGTCGTCGTAGCGCCGGTAGCCCGTGCCGCTGCGGCCACTGGGCGAGAGCAACCCGATCTCGTCGTAGTGGTGCAGCGTCCGCACGGTCACCCCGGCCGACTTCGCCACCTGTCCCACCGTGTACGCCATGGTTTCCCTCCCTTCCGCCACCGAGGCTCCCGCCTGCCGTTACGTGAGGGTCAAGCCCGATTCTGGACCTGCGGACGACGTCCGGCAGGCGGGACCGGTCAGGCGGGTGGCGGCGGGGTCTGCCGGTAGAGGCTGACCAGCACGCCGTAGCGGTCCTCGCCCTCGCCGGCGTCCTCGGCGGTGTCGAGCAGCTCGCTGAGCGCGGCGCCGAGCCGTTCGGCCTGGGCCGCGGTGAGGCGCAGGTGGCGCAGGTGCAGCAGCGGCTCGCCCGGCGCCGCGGAGACCTCCTCGGCGACCGCCCCGAGCATCGCGGCGGTCGCGGCGGCGTGGCCGGGCGCCACGCGCATCCGTCGGGCGCTGCGCTGGTAGTACTGCTCGGTGCCGCCGCGGACCTGGCGGGTGTGGGCGACGCGGACCATGTCGGCGTCGCGCAGCACCTTGAGGTGGTGGGCCACGTTGCCCTTGGCCGCGCCGAGCGCCGCCGCGAGTTGGCTGATGGTGGCGGGGCGCTGCCCGAGCGCGAAGAGCAGCCGCTGCCGCAGTGGATGCCCGAGCGCCTTGAACTGCGCCGGGGTGGTGACCTCCAGCAGGTCGTCGAGCGGCTGCTCCGCGGGCGTCGGCGTCATGACGAAAGTGTCTACGTCTCTTGACGCTTTGTCAAAGCGCTGCTCTACTGCGGACATGACAACCCTCGACACACGGGAACAACCGGCATCACAGATCGAGATCACCGAGGTCGTCGAGCGCACCGCCTGGCTGGTCGGCGAGCACTACGTCTTCGCCGACGTCGCAGCCCGGCTCGCCGGGCTCCTGCGGGCGGAGGCCGACCGGCACCGGCAGGCACAGTCCTGGTCGGCGCTCGCCGACACGCTCACCCGGACACTCCAGTCGGTCACCGGCGACCGCCACCTGGGCGTGAGGTTCCACGACCGGCCGCTGCCGGAGGACGGCGGGGATCCGCTCGCCGACGCGCTGCCCGGGATGGCCCGGGCCAGCCTGGGCGGCATCCACCGGGTGGAGCGGCTGCCCGACAACGTCGGCCTGCTGCGGATCGAGCCCGCGCTGTTCTCCCCCACCCTGGCCGGGGAGGCGATGACCGCCGCGCTGCGCCTGGTCGCCGACGCCGACGCCCTGATCCTCGACCTGCGCGAGACGATCGGCGGCGACCCGGAGATGGAGGCGCTGGTCTGCGGGCACCTCTTCGACCGCCCGACGCACCTCTACACCATGCGCCAACGCCACCTGCCCGACCGCCAGTTCTGGAGCCCCGCACCGCTGGCCGGAGCCCGCTTCGGCGGCGACCGACCGCTGGCCGTCCTGACCAGTGCGACGACCTTCTCCGGCGGCGAGTCGCTCGCCTACGCGCTCCAGCAGCACGGCCGGGCCACGGTCGTCGGCGAGCGGACCGGGGGCGGCGCCCACCCCCGGACGGGGTTCCCCGTCCACCCGCACCTGCACCTCTCGGTGCCGGTCGCCAGCCCGGTCAACCCGGTCTCCGGCACCAACTGGGAGGGCACGGGCGTCGTTCCGGACGTCGAGGTGCCCGCGGCCGAGGCGCTCGACGCCGCCCACCGGACCGTCCTGCGCACCACCCCGCCATCACTCACCGCGACCTGACACCCCTCGTCACGCAGCGTCACGCCACGGCCGACGGCCGCACCGCCCTGTCGCCCCTTTGCTCTGCACCCATCACCGCACCACGGGTCTTGACCTGGACATGTCCAATCGGCGGGCAGTTCGCGCAGTTCACGCAGCGTGCCTGGCGCGTCGGTGGGTGCAGAGCAAAGCGCGGAGGGGTAGGCCCCGGCCACGCACGAAGGTAACGGAGAGTGGCGGCGAGTTCCGGCCACCTGGCGCTGGACCGGCGGCGGGAGCCCCGCCTGGGTCCGGGCGGGCGGGAGACCGACGCGCCAGCCGGTCAGGCCCACTCCTCGTCGGGGTCGCCGTACACGTCGGCCGAAGAGGCCGCCGCGACCGCGCGGTCGGTGGAGCCCGAGGCGGGGCCACGCGACCCAGGCGCAAGGGCCGGGCCGGGGCCGGGCAGCGCGGGGGCCGGGCCGGAGCCGGGCAGCGCAAGGGCCGGGCCGGGGTCCGGGGGCGCCGGCGCGGGAACCGGTGGGCCCCCGTGGGTCCACGGGGTCTCCTCGACGGCGGGGAAGGTCCCCGCCGGCATGAAGGAGTCCGACAGGGTGGTGTAGCAGAGCCGCTCCCCCACCTCGGGCACGGTGCCCGGCGGGGCCGTCAGCCCCCGGCCCATCCCGCCGGAGAGCTCCAGCACCACCTCGGTCTTGCCGTCCGCCGCCGGAGTCACGAAGACCACTCTGGCCTTCTGCGCCGGCCGGGCCGGCGAGTAGAGCGTGGCGCCGACCGGCATCGGCACCGGCTCGGTGGTGACGAGCTGGACGCGGGGACGCAGCACCGGCCGCTTCCCGGTGTCGTCCACCCGCTTCGGGTCGGCCAGGATCACCTCGCCCACGAACGCCTCGCCGGTCAGCCGGTGCTCCGCCATCACCAGCGGGTCGTCGTAGGCTCGCTGGACGGCGTACGAGGTCAGGGCCCGTTCCAGCCGGTGCAGCCGCTGGGCGGCGACCACCGCCCCGTCACGGCGGGGCTGCGGCGGGCCGCCCGCGTCGACGTGCTCGGCGTACCCGGTGAAGGCGTCCTTGTCGCCGTCCCACCGGCCGGCCACCCGGGCCCCCGGCGGCAGGCCGCGCAGCAACCCCACGCCGCGCCACATCAGCTCCCAGGTGGGCGCGAGCTGGTCGCGCAGCAGCCGCTCCAGCTCCGCGTACGCCCCGGCGCGCGCCTCCGCGTCGTCCTCGGCGGCGGCGTACGCGGCGATGGCCGGGGCGAGGCGGTGGTTGTCGAAGTCGGGGTCGGTGGCCGGCCCGGCGGGCGGGCAGAGCGCCGGGTCCTCGGCCCGGGCCGCCGCCTCGGGGCCGGTGAGCCCGGCCGGCGGGTCGATCCAGCCGAGCAGCGCCGGCAGGTGCAGGTCCTCCACCACGCTCTGCCCGGTGGCCCAGTGCAGGGTCAGCGCGTCGGTCATCGCCACCAGCGCCGACGAGCCGGGATGCTCGGCCCGCTCGGCGAAGAAGGTCAGCCAGCGCCCGAGCACCGGCACCGACGGGTGCACCGGATACTCCCCGTCGGGGCGACGGAAGCGGGTGGAGCGGCCGAGCAGCCGCAGGAAGGTCACCCCGGCCGGGTTCGGCACCAGCAACTGCGGGGCGTCGACGTACCGGTACCGCACGTCCCTGCCCCGGTCCACCGGCACCGCCTCGGCGACCCCCCGGAACCCGTCCAGGTACGGCAGCACGGTCGCGGCCAGTTCGGCGGCGAACCGGTACCGCTGGTCACGGTTGCGGGGCTGCGGCACGATCAGCAGCCGCGCCGCGTCGGGCGCGTCGCCGACCAGCGCCGCCAGCGGGGCGTTCGCCTCGCCGGCCATCGCCAGCGGCACCAGCACCAGCGGGCGCTCGGACAGATGCAGGTGCCGGACGGTCGCCACCGGCTGGGCCACCCCGGCGGCGAGCGCCTGCGCCCTGGCGAGCGCGCGGAGCGTACTCATGCGGGGGTCCCGGCGAGGGCGTCGGCGCGCAGCCGGGCGGCGGCCCGCAGCAGCGCGGCGGCCTCCTCCTGCCCCGGGTCCGGCGTGCGCTCGCCGGCGGCCAGCGCGAGCACCTCGTCGACGTCCGCGATCCCGCCCAGCGCCTCCCGGACCGGCCGGCCCAGCGCCCCGCTGTGGCCGCGCGCCTCGTGCCGGCAGAAGTACGCCAGCTCGCAGGCCGCCAGGCACTCCGGCGCGTAGCGGGCCTCCACCCGGGACAGCGCGGCCAGCAGCGCCGTGGGCTCGGCGGCCAGGTCGGCGGTGAAGTCCTCGGGCACGGTGGCCAGCAGCGCGTCGAGCCGGGCCATCCGGTCGAGCTGCCGGCGCAGCACCAGCAACTGCTTGCGCACGTCGACCAGGCTGGCCACCGGCTGGTTGGCGAAGTCCCGCGGGCAGACCAGCACCACGTCGTGCGACACCAGCTCGGGATCGTGGCCGGCGGACGCGAGCAGCTCGCGCAGGGCCAGCACGTAGACGGCGGCCTGGGTCGCGGCGGCGGACACCTTGGCCGCGTCGGCCTGACCGTCGACCACCGGGAACGACTTGATCTCGACCACGTGGAACCGGCCGGCGAGCCGGGCGGCGACCAGGTCCGGCTCCAGGTGCACCCGGCGGCCGGCGACGTCCAGGCCGAGCAGGGGATGGTCGAACAGCGCGGCGGCGTCGCCCGTCCCGTCGCCGGGCGTGGCCCCGGTCAGCAGCTCGGCGGAGCGCCGGTGCCGGGCTGCCGTGTCGTCCTCGACGCCGTCGCCGAGGTCCGTCCAGGTCGCCGCCGCCGGCACCGGTACGCCCAGCCGCTCGGCGACCAGCCGCAGCAGCTCGGCCCCGCCGTCGGCCTTGACCTGCGCCTCGAAGGCGTTGCCGCGGGTGATGGCGAACCGGGACTGCCCGAACCGGGCGGGGAAACCGATCCGCTCGGCCAACTTCGGCTTGTCCACCCCGGCGCCGTCCAGCACGGCCCGTCGGGTGCAGCCCGGGTTGCCGGTCAGCGCGGCGATGGTGCGGGCGTTGTGCCGCCTGGGTGGCACACCGCCGCGGATCGCCGCCAGTCGCTCCTCGCTGCTCGTCACGATCCGCCACGATAGGCGGTCCCCGCCGGTCGCGCCGGGCGACGCCCCGGCGGGAAGAGCGCGGGACGCCGCCCGGTGCGCGCGTGCCCGGCCAAACCGCGCCGGAGCCCGGTCAGGCCGAGCCGGAGAGACCGGCCAGGAGCGCGGAGCCGCCGCAGCAGACCACGCCGAGCACGAGGAGGATGACCAGCAGGATGCTGTAGTTCGACCACATCCCGAACTTCGTCACGTCGGCGCCGTGCCCGTCGTGGACGCGGTTGCGCCACCCGCCGAAGCGGAACGACAGGTGGTGCACCGCGCCGGGATGGGCGACGAGCGCGGTGGTCATCACGGGAAAGCCCATGAAGTCTGTGTAGCGGACGTCGTGCGGGCCCGCCGGGACGGCCACGTGCCAGGTGCCCTCGCCGGGAATCGGCACGGCCCGGCGGTCGACCTTGAACTTGCTGGTCGAGGGGGCGGGGACGAGGTACGGCCCGCGGTTGACCGAGACGGCCAGCACGGCGTGGCCCGGGGGCGGCGGGATCGGGTGGGGGTACGCGACCAGCGGGGTGACCGCGCCCGGCCCCGGCGGGTACGACGGGTGAGGGGGATACGACATCGGCACATCCTGGCACGCCCCGGCACGCGGGCCGGGGCGCGCGCTGTCGGGCCGGCTGACGCCGGCACAGGTCACGCGGCGGTCACCGGCCGGAGGAGCGGTTCCAGGGCGAGCGGGGCAGGGCGGTGCCGGCCGTCGGGCGGCGGTCCCGGCGACGCCGGCGGCACCCCGGGGTGCAGGGCGGCCGGGAGACGGTGTGCACGGGCGCCGGGGCGGGAGCGGCGGGTTGCCGGCCGATCAGCCAGCAGAGGAAGCGGGCCATCGGTGGGCTCAGTCGACCGCGAGGCGCTCGGCCTCGGACCTGGGGAGGTCGTACTGGGCGCCGCAGAAGGTGCACTGCTGCACGTAGCGGGTGCGGATCGGGATGATCGGGACGAAGAACAAGCTGAACTTCGTCGACCGGCGGGTGATCACCTGGGCGGCGTGGTTGCCGCAGTTGCGGCAGACCTGCCGCACCACGCCCGACCGGCTGACCTTGGTGCGGAGCCCGAAGATGAAGAACATCGCCCGGCAGTACCCACTGCCGGGCCCGCAATCACCCCCCGACCGGGGTCAGGAGCGGGAATTCCCGGCGGACGGCACGGCCGACAGCCCGCGCAGGAAGGCCAACCCCTCGACGGCGAGCGCGTCGGGGCCGGTGGCGAGCGGTCGCCACACGGACATCGGCACGGCCAGGGCCGGCGCCGTGAACGACTCGATGCTCAGCTGGCCGGAGTAGTCGATGTCCGCGAGGGCGGCCAGCATCGCCGGCCAGTCGAGGTGGTCCCCGCCGGGCGCGCCGCGGTCGTTGCCGCACACCTGCACGTGGGCGAGCCGGTCACCGGCCGTCCGGATGGCCGCCGGCAGGTCGCGTTCCTCGATGTTCAGGTGGAAGGTGTCCAGCGCGAGCCCCAGGCCGTCGATCCCGTCGACCACCTCCAACGCCTGCTCGACGGTGTTGAGCAGGCTGGTCTCGAACCGGTTGAGCGGTTCGAGGGCGATCGTCACGCCCCGCTCGGCGGCCTCGGCGGCCAGGGGCCGGAGCCGGTCCACGAGGCGCGCCGTGGTGGCGCGGCGCGCGTCCGGGTCGAGCAGCCAGGTCCGACCGGCCGGCGCGTAGAGCGGGCCGGCCACGACGGCGGCCCCCACCTGGTCCGCGGCCCGCAGGCAGTGCCGGACGAAGTCCTCGGTGAGCCGTACGACCTGCTCGTCGTCGGCGAGCAGGTCGTGGTCGGGCAGCAGGCCGGCGCAGACGGCGGGGGCCAGGTCCAGCCCGGCGAGCAGCTCCGCGGCCACCGTGGGATCCCAGTCGCCCGGGGCCTGGATCGGCAACTCGACGGCGTCGAAGCCCCACGCCTTGATCCGTGGGGCGAGTCGGGCGAGCGCCTCGTCGGTCAGCGGCGCGACCCACGCCCACGTGTTGATGCCGATCTTCATGCCCGCCCTCTCACCCTCCACAGTCGACGGAATCCGTCGACTGTAGAGGATCGTGGGGCGCCACGGCCGGCTGACACCGGGGCATCCGCTCGTCGGGAACGAGCGGATGCCCCTGCCGGTCCCGTGGCCGCCCGCCGCGACGGCAGGCACGACGACCGACGATGAGTACGTCGCTGTCAGGCGTCGCTCATCTGCCGGTCCCAGTCGTCGCGCTGCTGCTCGCCGGAGTCGTCGCGCTTGTCGTGGCCCCGGTCGTCACCCTTGTCCTGGCCCCACTCGTCGCGCTCCTCGTCACGACCCCGGTCGTCACCCTTGTCGTGGCCCCGGTCGTCACCCTTGTCCTGGCCCCACTCGTCGCGCTCCTCGTCACGGCCCCAGTCGTCACCCTTGTCGTGGCCCCGGTCGTCACCCTTGTCCTGGCCCCACTCGTCGCGCTCCTCGTCACGGCCCCAGTCGTCACGCTTGTCGTGGTCCCGCTCGTCGCTCTTGATCTGGCCCCGGATCTCGCCCTTCGGGTACTTCTTGGTGTGCACGTTGGCGTACGTGACGCCGGCCTCGATCGCGTCGACAAGCTCGTCGAACTCCCCGGGCTCGATGCCCTGGTCGGCGGGGCCCACCACGTCAGCGGGCCTGATGGTCCCCTCGATCCTGGCAGGGGCGGGAGGGCATGCCTGGACGCCCTGTGGCGCGCCACCCTTCGCGTCCTTGAGGTTCGAGCAGAGGAAGGCGGCGATACCGCCGCTCTGGTGTCTTCCTCCGAAGTGGATGTGCGCCTGTTCGACGTCCTTCAGGTCGTCGTAGCTCAGCCGCCACCTGATCTCCTTGTTCCGTTCGTCGATGTGCGCCTCGAACCGGCCCGAACCGGGCGTGGAGATCGTGAGCGGGTCCTCCTGGTAGCCGCTGAGCTTCGCCCGCACGGTGTCCTCACCGCGCCGCGAGTCGTCCCAGTCCCACGAGTTGTGCGACCCTCGCGATTCGTGCTTGTCGCGCGAGTCGTCCCGTCCGTCGCCCATGGCGGCGTTTCCGGCGGCGACCGCCGCCACCGCCGCGCCGGCCGCCACCGCAACTGCCCACAGTCGAGTACGTCCCACCATCACTGCTGCTCCTTCCTAGGCGATGCCTGGCCCAAGCTCACGGACGGCCGTCGACCGATCCGTCGGAGGCGCAGGCGGAAGGCGCCGTTCAGCCGAGAACGGAGTCACGATGCCGACGGCTCAGGCTGAGCAGGCGCCCCTATGGTGAAATTGTCCCATATTCCCCATATGCCGTCGCGGCTTCCCCGATCCGACCGTGAGAGACTTTCGCGACCTGTGGACCGCCTACACCGGCTCCGCGACGCTTGGACAGGCAAGAGCCCCCTGCACCCCGATGGGGTGACAGGGGGCTCTCGCTCCCGAGGTCAGCTCGTCGCCTGGGCGACCTCCGGCTCCAGGCCCGGCACCTCGGCCGGGAGCCAGATGGGCTGCCAGTCCTTCATCTCGTGGAAGCGGCGCAGCTCGAACAGCCCCGAGAGCGACCCGGCCCAGCCCGCGTACGGGGGGTTCTGCTCGTCGAAGCCGGACTGCACGAAGGTCAGCTTCGTCTTCCCCTGCGACTCGGCCAGCTCCCAGGTGCTGACGCCGATCGGGCCCCAGTCGACCGAGAGCTTCCGGCCGGGCTCCAGGTCGACGACCTTGGCGGCGTGGCCGGACTCGAAGCCACCCATGGCGTAGCGGCCGCCGACCCAGGGCTCGATGCCGATCGGGTAGCCGAACCAGGCGCTGGCCTGCTCGGAGTCGGTCAGCGACTCGAAGACCTTGGCCGCCGGCGCGTCGATCAGCACCTCGCCGCGCAGCTCGGCGGAGGTGAAGTCGACCTTCGGCAGCAGCGGGTCGCCCTCCAGGTGGGCGGCCAGGTTGGCGAGCGACAGGCTCCAGAAGGTCTGCAGCACGCCGCGGATGCTGCTGCCGCTCATCGTCTCGGCGAAGTCGAAGTGGCTCTGGGTCAGCGTCAGGACCGTGCTGTCGGGCCCCTCGGCACGCAGGGCGAACTCGGTGGTGGTCTCGACCCCGTCGAGCAGCCAGGCGAAGCGCAGGGTGTCGTCGTCGACGTGCAGCAGCCGCTGGTGCGGCGCGTCGCCCTCGGGGGTGTGCCGGCCCCAGAACTCGTACCGGTGCGGCAGCTCGACCTCGGCGTGCTCGGCGAGCCAGACGCGCAGCTCGGCCGGGTCGGTCAGGGCGCGGCGGACGGTCGCGACCGGCGCGGCGAGGCGGACGGGCACCTTCATCGGTTCACTCACGGTCTTTCCCCTTCGGATAACAGGCCACGGCGAGCTTGAAGGCGTCGCCCTCGGCGCCGCCGTAACGCGTGAAAAGGTCCTGCAGGGTCGTCTGCAGGTCGTGCAGGAACTGCTGGCGTTGCTCCGCCGGCACCCGGATCTCGCCGGCCACCCCCACCGAGGGGAGTTCGGGGGCGGCGCGGTCCAGCCCGGCGATGTCGGCCTGGACCTCCTCCATCAGGTCCAGCAGGTAGCCGAGGCTCAGCTCGTCGCGGGCCCGGCGCAGACCGATCCGGCCGACGAGCCGGGGCGACAGCCAGTAGGACCGGGCGGCGGCCTGGTAGATGCCCTCCGTGATGCCGCGGACCTTGCGCTCGCTGACCTGCTCGGCCAGCCCGGCGGCGACGAGCTGCTTGACGTGGTAGTAGACGCGCTGCGGCGTCTGCTCCAGCCGGGCGGCGACCTCGGTGCAGGTGCGCGGCTCGGCCAGTTGCCGCAGCACCTCGACGCGCTGCGGCTTGAGCAGGACCTCGGCCTGCTCCATCTGCTCCAGGTACAGGACATCTCTCATGGCAAAATCAGTTTGTACGTACAAAATTTGTTTGTCAATGGGTTCGACGAAAGCCGCGCCGGCCGGCCGGCGCGGCTTTCGTCCGGATCAGGGCAGCCAGTCGGGGCGCAGCGGATAGCCGCTCGCCCCCTCCGGGCCGTTGCGGGTGGCCAGCACCTGGTGCAGCTGGATGCCGTTACGCTCGAACGCGAGCCGGGAGCCGGCCATGTAGAGGCCCCACACCCGGGCCGTGCCCGGCCCCACCTCGGAGACGCAGAAGTCCCAGTGCTCCACGAGGTTGCGACACCAGCCGGCCAGCGTCAGCGCGTAGTGCCGGCGCAGGTTCTCCTCGTGCTGCACCTCCAGCCCGACGTCGTGGATCTCGCTGATCACCCGCCCCGGGCCGGCCAGCTCCCCGTCCGGGAAGACGTACCGGTCGATGAACGCGCCCGAGCGGTGCGGCGCGTGGTTGTCGGCCCGCGTGATGCAGTGGTTGAGCAGCCGCCCGTCCGGCCGCAGCCGGTCCCGCAGCGCGGCGAAGTAGGCCGGATAGTTGCGCACCCCGATGTGCTCCGTCAGCCCGATCGAGGAGACCGCGTCGAACTGCTCGCGCGGCGCGTCCCGGTAGTCGAGGTGGCGCACCTCCGCCAGGCCGGTCAGCCCCTCCCGCTCGATCGCCGCCCGGGCCCACTCGGCCTGCGCCCGGGACAGGGTCACCCCGAGCGCCCTGACGCCGTACTCGCGGGCCGCGTGCCGGACCATGCCGCCCCACCCGCAGCCCACGTCGAGCAGGCGCATCCCGGCCTTGAGCGCGAGCTTCTGCGCCACCAGGTCGTACTTGGCCGCCTGGGCCTGCTCCAGCGTGTCGTCGGGCGAGCGGAAGACCGCGCAGGTGTACGTCATCGACGGGCCGAGCACCTTCTCGTAGAAGGCGTTCGAGACGTCGTAGTGGTGGGAGATCGCGGTGCTGTCCCTGATCCGGGAGTGCCGCAGCCCGTTCACCAGCCGCTTCCAGCGCGGCTGCGCCTCCTGCGGCGGGGGCGGCGGCGGCATCAGCCGCTCCCAGCCCAGCCCGCGCACCAGGGCCAGCGCCTCGGCCAGCGGGGGCGTACGCAGCCGCAGCTCGTCCTTGAGCACCCGCAGCGCCTCGTACGGGTCGCCCGGGTGCACGCCCTGCAACGCCAGGTCGCCGCTGACGTACGCCCGGGCCATGCCCAGGTCACCAGGGGCGGTGAGCAGATAGGTCAGGCCCCGCTCGGAACGGATCGACAGGGTGATCCCGGCGTCGGCCGGGCCCACCGCGCTGCCGTCGTACCCGGTGACCCGCACCGGAAGGCCCCCGGTGGTCAACGCGCGGACGACGTCCGCCACGCGCGGACCCGGGCGTCGGCCCCCCGCCGGCGGGGAGGCGGGAGCGCTCGCCGCTCCCTGGTCTCGATCGGTCAGGCTCATCTTCGTGCTACCGCCTTCTCGTACAGTCCCGTGAGCCGGTGGTCCGGGTCGTAGCGGTCCTTCACCGCGCGCCACGTCGCGCCGCCGTAGAGCCGGTCGAAGGATTCCCGGTCGTAGTACGCGTCGGAGTAGAGCGACTTGTGCCCGCCCAGCTCCGACACCATTCGCTCGATCACCCGGTTGACGTCGCCGTCGGCGGCGCCGCCCGCGATCGGCACGCTCCCCCAGAAGCCGATGTTCACATAGTCCTGCCCGGGCCGGAGGGGATACAGCGGCCAGGCGCGGGCCGATTCCGGGCCGGCCGGCTCGCGCAGCCGCAGCGGGCACAGCCAGACCGGGGTCATCCCCACGGCCTTCGCGAACCAGCGCAGGAACTCCGCCGTCCGGTCCAGCGGGATCTCCACGTCCTGCACCACCCGCTCGCGCGCCGGCTGGCCGCGCAGCCGGTCGATCCGGGCGGCCACGCCGTGCCGGTGCTCCAACCGGACCAGCCGGTGGTAGACGTCGCTGCGCCGCCACCGCGCCGGCCAGATCCGCCGGACCACGGGGTGCTGCACGCCGAACGCCGCCGAGCACCAGAACCAGTCGGTGTCCCAGCGCCAGAGATAGTCGTACGTGGTCAGGGCGTCGCCTGTGCGCCGGCGCAACGACCGGTAGTAGATGTCCTGACCCGTGTAGTCGCTGACGTGCGGGGCGTCATCGGTGAAGGCGCCGAGCACCAGGTACGCCTCGCCGGGGCTGAACATCACCCCGTCCATCGCGTCGACGGCCTCGCCCGCCCAGGAGCGGGTCGCGGTGACCTCGGCGACCGCGTCGGTGAGGGCCTCCAGCCGGGTGAACCGGACGTTGCGCAGGGCCACGAAGCGGCGTACGAGCTGCAGCTCGATGCGCAGCCGGGTGGCGTAGCCGAGGCTGCCGAGCGAGTTGGGGAAGGCCGCGAAGAGGTCGGCGTGCTCGCCCTCCGGGCGGGCCGTGACGACGTCGCCGGCCCCGGTGAGCACGTCCAGTTCCACCACCGACTCGTGCGGCAGCCCGTTGCGGAACGAGGTCGACTCGATGCCGAGCCCGGTGACCGCCCCGCCGAGGGTGATGGTGCGCAACTGCGGCACCACCAGCGGCATCAGCCCGTGCGGCAGGGTCGCGTCGACGAGGTCCTCGTAGGTGCACATGCCCTGCACGTCGGCGGTGCGGGCGACCGGGTCCACATCGAGCACGCCGGTGAGCCCGCTGACGTCCAGCCCCGGCACGCGGGGGGCGGACCGGGGGCGGAACAGGTTGGAGGTGCGTTTGGCGAGCCGGACCGGTTCGCCCGCGGGCACCGCCGCGTACGACCGTCGCAGCTGGGCCACCGCGCCGTCGTGGTCGACCGGGTGATGATCCACACGCACCGCGCACATGAGATCACTGTACGCTCCCGCCGCTCTTCCGCGTGGGATGTCCACGGTGGCCGTTTCGCGCCGCGACCGCCGCGCCGTCGCCTGTGGGGCGGTGGATCCGGCGGTTCCGGACCGACGACCGCGTGGCCGCGCGGGTCCCGGCGGCATAGCGTGGGAGCCATGCCGAAAGCTGTGTGGAACGACATCGTCGTGGCCGAGAGCGACGACACCGTGCTGGTGGAGGGAAACCACTACTTCCCGCGTACCGCCCTGCGCGACGACCTGGTCCGGGAGTCCGACACGCACACCGTCTGCCCGTGGAAGGGCACCGCCTCCTACTACACGCTCGTCCACGACGGGCGGACCAGCCCCGACGCCGTCTGGTACTACCCCGACCCGAAGGCGGAGGCGGAGATGGTCCGCGACCGGGTCGCGTTCTGGAAGGACGTCCGGGTCGTCGACTGAGCCACCCGCCCGCACCGGCGGCCGGAGCAGCAGTGGACGGTCGCCGACCGTCAGTCCCGGTAGCTCCACGCCCGCCGGCCCCCGGCGGCGACCGCCGGGGCCGGCGCGGGCGGCACCTCGCGGCGGCGGCGCAGCAGCAGCGACAGCACGGCCGCGCCGATCGACAGCGCCCCCGCCACGTACCAGGCCGGCGCGTAGTCGCCGAGCCGGTCCCGGACCAGCCCCGCCCCGGTCGCGGCGAGGGCCGCGCCGACCTGGTGCGCGGCGAAGACCCAGCCGAAGACCACCGCGCCGGACGCGCCGAAGTACTCCCGGCACAGCGCCACCGTGGGCGGCACCGTGGCGACCCAGTCCAGCCCGTAGAAGACGATGAAGACCAGCATGCTCGGCTCGGCCGTGGCCGCGAAGAGCCCCGGCAGCACCAGCAGGGAGCCGCCGCGCAGCGCGTAGTAGGCGCCCAGCAGCAGCCTGCTGTCCACCCGGTCGGTCAGCCAACCCGAGGCGACCGTGCCGACGATGTCGAAGAGCCCGACCAGCGCCAGCAGCCCGGCGGCGGTGGTCTGCGGCATCCCGTGGTCGTGCGCGGCCGGCACGAAGTGCGTGCCGACCAGCCCGTTGGTGGTCGCGCCGCAGATCGCGAAGCCGCCGGCCAGCAGCCAGAACGGCCGCGTCCGGGCCGCCTGCGCCAGCGCGCCGACGGCCCGCGACGCCGCCCCGCCCGCCGGCGGCGTCGGGGGCACGACCTCGGCCGCGCCGTAGGCGGGCAGGCCGAGATCCGCCGGGTGCTCGCGCAGCAGCCACACCACCAGCGGTACGACCGCCAGCGCCGCCCCGGCGACCACGAGCGCCGCCGCCCGCCAGCCATGCGCGTCGACGAGCATGGCGACCAGCGGGAGGAAGACGAGCTGGCCGGTCGCGCCGCCGGCGGTGAGCACGCCGGTGACCAGGCCGCGGCGGTGCACGAACCAGCGCCCGGTGACGGTCGCCACGAAGGCCAGCGCCATCGACCCGGTGCCGAGCCCGACGAGCACGCCCCAGCACAGGACGAGTTGCCAGCTCGCGGTCATGAAGACGGTCAGCCCGCTGCCCGCCGCGACCGTCAGCAGCGCGCCGGTGACCACCCGCCGGATGCCAAACCGGTCCATCAGCGCGGCGGCGAACGGCGCGGTGAGCCCGTAGAGCAGCAGGTTGACCGAGACCGCGGCGGAGATGGTGGCCAGCGGCCAGCGGAACTCGGCGTGCAGCGGATGCAGCAGCACCGAGGGGGTGGCGCGGAAGCCCGCCGCGCCGACCAGCGCGACGAACGCGACGGCGGCGACGGTCCAGGCCGGGTGCAGGCGACGAGGTCGGGTCACGGCTCGAGTCTGCGGATCGGGCCGGCCGACGACGAGTGGCCGGAAAGCCATCATGCGCAATAATCGGGCCATGACCGTCCGCCCGCACCGGATCGCCGTACTCGCCACCGACCAGGTCGTCGGCCTCGACCTCGGCACCCCCGCCCAGGTCTTCGGCACCGCGCGCGACGCCGACGACGTACCGCTCTACCTGGTCGACACCTGCACCGCGGGCGCCCTCCCGGTGCGCAGCACCGCCGGCTACCAGGTGCTCCCCGACCACGGGCTGGAGTTGCTGGAGGCCGCCGACACGGTGGTCGTCCCCGGCATCCACGGCGGGCCACCGCTGCGCGACGGGACGCTCGACCCGGCGGTGGCGGACGCGCTGCGCGGGGCGTACGCACGGGGCGCCCGGATCATGTCCATCTGCACCGGGGCGTTCGTGCTGGCCGCGGCCGGGCTGCTCGACGACCGGCGGGCCACCACCCACTGGGCGTACGCCGACCGTTTCCGGCGGCTCCACCCGGCCGTGGACCTCGACCCGGACGTGCTCTTCATCGCCGACGACCGGGTGCTCACGTCGGCCGGGGTGGCCGCCGGGATCGACCTCTGCCTGCACGTCATCCGCACCGACCACGGCAGCGAGGTGGCCAACCGGGCGGCCCGGCGTTGCGTGGTCCCGCCGTGGCGCGACGGCGGCCAGGCCCAGTACATCGAGCGCCCGGTGCCGAAGACGGCGGACGCGGGCACGGCCGGGGCGCGGGAGTGGGCCCGCCATCGGCTGCACGAGCCGGTCAGCCTGCGCGACCTGGCCGGGCAGGCCCGGATGAGCGTGCGGACCTTCACCCGGCGCTTCCGCTCCGAGACCGGGATGAGCCCGGCGCAGTGGCTGCTCCAGCAGCGCACCGACCACGCCCGGCTACTGCTGGAGACGACCGACCTCACCGTCGACCAGGTCGCCCGACGCTCGGGCTTCGGCACCGCCGCGGCGCTCCGGCAACAGTTGCACCAGCGCATCGGCGTGACCCCGTCGACCTACCGCCGCACCTTCCACCACCCCTGACCCCTCGCCCTCCCCTCCCCGCGCCCCGCCCGCCCACCGGCCATCTCCCCGCGATCTTGCGCTTTCGGCCCGGCATTCGCCCTCTTTCACGCGGTTTGTCGGGGCGACAGGTGCGAGATCGCGGAGTGGGACGGGTCAGGTCAGGGGGTGCGGAGCATGCGGAGTTGGGCCAGGTGTTTCGGGAGATGGACGCGGGTGTGCAGGTCGAGGGTGCGGCCCCAGGGCAGGGTGTCGTCGACGACCAGGTCGAAGCCCTCGCGCAGGTGCGTCTCGACCGGGGTCTCCGCCGCCGGGCCGAGCCGCTCGGTCAACACGCAGAGCTTCTGGCTGGTGGCCCGCAGCAGGGTGGCCAGCCCGTCCAGCCCGCCGCACTCGACGACCAGCGCGTCCACCTGCGGACGGTGGATGGTCTCCAGGTCGTAGTACGCGAACGGCGAACCGGCGATGACCGCCTCCGTCGCCTCGGTCATCAGCTCGTCGTTGGCGGCGAGGTGGGCGACGATCTGTTCGGCGCTGAGCTGCCCGGCCGGCGGTGGCCCGAACCCGCCCGCGTCGACCTCGGCGAGCACCTCCTCGTACGCCCCTCGCAACGCCCCGCTGTCCATGCCCCTCAGTGAATCCCGCCCCGCGCCGTCCGCCCCAGCGTTCCCGCACACGGTTCACCCGGACGGGGCACACCGGGACCTCGACCTGGAGCCGGCGGACGGCGAACGCGGCCAACGGCGACCGGGACGCCGGCCTGTGGTCCACGGGCGCTGTCGAGCTGCCAGCGGGGTCAGCGGCGACGGGACTGGCGGGCGCGGAGGTAGTCGGCGACGACGTACTCGCCGAGGTCCTCGAGGTCGGGGGTGAACATGCGGCCCTTCGAACGGCGGGCGACGGCGTCGACGAAGCGGCGCAGGCCGGGGTCGTCGCCGAGCATGAACAGGTTGAGCGTGGCGCCGTAGCGGGTCAGCCGGTCCACCTCGCGGACGGTCGCCTCGATCGTCTCCGGCAGCGGCGGCCAGTGGAACAGCGCCTCCCCGTCGTCCGGGTCCAGGTGGGCGGTCGGCTCCCCGTCGGTGACCACCAGCACCACGGGCTCGGCGCCCGGGTGCCGGCGCAGGTGCCGGCCGGCCAGCCGCAGCGCGTGCTGGAGGTTCGTGCCCTGCCGCATGTCCGGCTCGACGGCGGCCAACTCCTGCTGGGTCAGTGGCAGCGCCTCCCGGCCGAACCCGACGATCTGCAGCGCGTCCTGCGGGAACCGGGTGGCCATCAGGTGCGCCAGCGCCAGCGCGGTCTGCTTCATCGGGCCCCACCGGCCCTGCGAGATCATCGAGTAGGAAAGGTCGACGCAGAGCGCCACCGCCGCCGACGCCCGCCGTTCGGTCTCCACCACCTCGAAGTCCTCGACGGCCAGCTGCACCGGCACGCCCGTCCCGGCGCGACGGACGGCCCGGGTCAGCGTCCGCACCACGTCCAGGGGCTGCTCGTCGCCGTACTCCCACGGGCGGGAGCCCCCGCTGACCTCGCCGGCGGCGCCCGCCGAGCGCAGGTCGTGCTGGCCGCGCGGCCCGGCCGTCAGGTCGGCGAAGACCCGCCGCAGCGCGGTGCCGCCGAGCCGGCGCAGCGCCTTCGGGCTCAGGGTCAACCCGTCGGCGTCCCGGCTCACCCATCCCTGCCGGCGCAGTTCCCGCTCCAGCTCCCGCAGCCGGCGTACGTCGTCGGCGGCGTCCCGGCCCAGCGTCCGGGCCACCGCGTCGACGTCGACGTCGTCCAGGGTGGCACCCGGGTGCTCCTGGTCGAGCTGGTCGAGCAGCTCGTCCAGTTCGGCGATCTCGCCGAGCGCGCCGGCGGCCTCGCCGTAGCCGAGCGGCCGGTCGCCGCGCACCCGCTCGGCCCGGCCCCCGTGCAGGTCGGGCCGGAGCGCACGGAGGTTGGCGTCCAACGCGGCCAACTCCCCGGCGAGCCGGTCGCCGAGCGACTGCCGCATCAGGCCCGCCAGTTCCTCCCGCTGCCGGTCGGACAGCGAGCGCAGCAGCCGCTCCCCGGCGGCCGACCGGCGGGCCAGCACGTCGACCAGCTCGTCGACGTCGGCCGGCTGCTCCGGGAAGAACTCGCCGTGCCGGCGCATGAACTCGGCGAACGCGTCGGTGGTGTCCTCGGACCGGGCGTGCCGGGCCAGCAGGTCGTTCAGGTCGCGCATCATCTCGGCCAACCGCCGCTGGGCGGCCGGGTCCGCCGAGGCACGCACCGCGTCCCGCAGGCCGGCGAAGCGCTGGCCCAGCACGTCGTCGCGGAGCCCGTCCAGGATCCGCTGGTACGTACGGCGCGCCTCGTCGCTGGCCCACCCGTAGCCCGCCAACTCCGCCACCGCCCGGGCGGTCGAGCGGGGAAGGTTGTCCAGCACCGCCTCGGCGAACCGCGCGGCGTCGCCGTCGCGCCCGCGCAGCTCGTCCCGCTCGGCGGCGAGCGCCTGGTCGAGCAGGGCCCGGGCCCGGGTGACCGCCCCGTCCAGGTCGCCCCGGCGCAGCGCCTCCCGGCGCAGCCGCCTCGCCCGCGCGGCCAGGTCGTCGAGGCCGCCGCGCCCGTGCGGGCCCCGGCGCAGCAGGTCGCGCAGCGCCTCCCGGAGACTGCCGCCGGCCAGCACCTCCGCGCCGACGGCGTCCACGGCGCCCCGCACGTCGTACGGGGGCGCGAGCGGGTCGGGGCCGCCGCGCCACTGCCCGTACCGGAACCGGCTGCCGGCCATGCTCAGGCCCGACCGCCGTAGCGGGTCCGGCCGGAGTCGGTGACGTCCTTGCCGAGCCGGCGGGTCAGGTGCAGCCCCTCCAGGACGAATTCGACGCCGGCGGCGGCCTGCTCGGGGGTGGGCGCGTCGCCCAGGCCGAGCCGGTCCAGCGCCTTGGCGAGCCCGGGGACGGTGCCCACCTGGCGCAGCAGCTCCGCCGAGCTGACCAGCTCGCCGGTCTCGATCACGGCGTCCTCGTCGACCAGGGCGGTGAAGCCGGACAGGTCCAGGCCCGCCAGCCGGGCCCGGAACGTCTCGGCCGTCGCGGTCCGCAGCAGGTGGCCGAGGATCTCGACCTCCCGCCCCTCCTCGCCGCTCTCGAACTCCACCTTCCCGCGCAGGGTCGACGTCACCGACACCGCGTCGCCCACCCGGGCCACCGGCGCCTCGGGGCGCACCCCGTCGGCACCGGCGGAGAGAAGGCCGGCGCGCCGCAGCGCGGCGGCGGCGACCGTCTCGGCGGCGGCGATCGCGAACCGGGCGGAGACGCCGGAGCGCGGGTCCACCGACGGCGACTCGCGTACCGCGCGGGCGAACCGCGCGAGGACCTCCAGCACGTGCTCCGGCACCTCGGCGACCGGGTCGGCCTCCTGCCGGATCAGAGCCAGCTCCAGGTCGAGGTCGGCCGGATAGTGGGTGCGGACCTCCGCGCCGAAGCGGTCCTTCAGCGGGGTGATGATCCGGCCCCGGTTGGTGTAGTCCTCCGGGTTGGCGCTGGCGACCAGGAACAGGTCCAGCGGCAGCCGCAGCTGGTAGCCGCGGACCTGGATGTCCCGCTCCTCCAGCACGTTGAGCAGCGCGACCTGGATCCGCTCGGCCAGGTCGGGCAGCTCGTTGACCGCGAAGATGCCCCGGTTGGTGCGCGGTACGAGACCGAAGTGGATGGTCTCCGGGTCGCCGAGGGTGCGCCCCTGGGCGATCCGGATCGGGTCGACGTCGCCGATCAGGTCGCCGACGCTGGTGTCCGGGGTGGCCAGCTTCTCGCCGTAGCGCATCGAGCGGTGCAGCCAGGCGACCGGCAGGTCGTCGCCGGCCTCGGCGACCAGCGCCCGGGAGGCCGGGGTGAGCGGGTGCAGCGGGTGCTCGTTGAGCACCGAGCCGGCGATCACCGGGGTCCACTCGTCGAGCAGCCCTGCCAGCGAGCGGATGAGCCGGGTCTTGCCCTGGCCCCGTTCGCCGAGCAGCACCATGTCGTGCCCGGCGAGCAGCGCCCGCTCGACCTCGGGCAGCACCGTGTCGTCGTAGCCGACGATGCCGGGGAAGCGGTCGGCGCCGGAGCGCATCCGGGCCAGGAGGTTGTCGCGGAGTTCCTGCTTGACCGTGCGGTACGCGTGGCCGGCCGCCCGCAGCGCGCCGAGCGTGCCGGGTAGGTCGGCCGGTGGGACCGGGGTAACCGGGGAAGGCGCAGTCACCCCAACCACGCTAGCTCACGGAGCCGGGGGTGCCCGGTCCGTCGACCGGGCGCCCCCGCCGTCGGTACGGCTCAGCCTCGGCCGCAGTCCCCGCAGGCGCCCCGGCGGCGCAGGTGGTACGCGTACGTGGCCGCGCCGAGGGCGACGCCCCAGAACGGCCACAGCAGCATCGGCGCGGTGGCCAGGCTGACCTCGCCGAAGTCCCAGAAGTCGGGGCTGGCGAGCAGCCCGAGCGTCGCCGCGGTGACCGCCACCGCGACGAGGGTGGCCGGGACCACGGCCAGCCGTACCGGCACCGGCCGCCCGGCCAGGCCGACCATCCAGCGCGGGAACCGCTCGCCCCAGCGCTGCACCAGGCCCAGCGTGAGGACCGCGCCCACCAGCGCGAACCCGCCCAGCCCGGCACCCGCCCACACCAGCCCGCTCGCCCGCATCCCGTCGAGGAACGACTGCTCGATGCCGAGCGGGATGCCGGCCGCCCAGGCGAGCCGGGTGACGGCGTACAGGGCCGGGATGGTGGCCGCGACCCAGGCCGCCCAGCGCCCCCAGCGGGTGGCCGAGGCGGGCGAGGTCCAGCCGTGGTCGGCGCCGTCGCGCCCGCACCCCGGGCAGGCGCCGGCGGTGCGCCGCTGCCAGCCCAGCACGGCCCCGGCGAGCAGCACCCCGCCGACGACGGCCGCGAACCGGGCGAACAGCGCCCAGGTGAAGACGTCGGCGTAGTCCACCGGCGGCCAGCCGAACGGCGCACCGATGACCAGGATCGGGGCGTACCCGAGGATGGTCAGCACGCCCACGTCCGGCACGACGACGGCCAGCAGGAACGCGACCGTCCAGGCGTACGCCGACAGCAGCGCGCGCAGCGGCCGGCCCGGACGCTGTGGGCCGGTCATGGCGAGCGCGGCGACGGCGGCGCCGAGCAGCAGCGCGGCGAACAGCGGTGGCCCGACGGTGGTCGGGACCAGCCGCAGCAGGTTCATGTCCCCACCGGGGTCGTTCGCGCCGAACGGGTAGCCGGCGCCGGTGGCGGTGGAGACGAGGGCGAGCACGCCCCACAGGCCGAGCCAGGCGGCGGCGAGCGGGGCGAGCCGGGCCGACCGGTGCGCGGCCGGCCGGCGGGTGGGCGGAAGGGTCGTCGTCATGCCTTCAAGCCTCGGCCGGCGGGCCCCGCGTTCCCTCCCGTGGGGCGGTGAACCCACTCCCCCTGCGGAGGGAACCACCTGCTTGACCCGGAAGGGCCGTTCAGCCCGACGGGGTGACGAACCCCGACTCGTACGCCGCGATCACCGCCTGGGTGCGGTCGCGCACGCCGAGCTTGGCCAGCACGTTGCCGACGTGGGTCTTCACCGTCTCCACGCCCACCACGAGGTGCGCGGCGATCTCGGGGTTGGACAGGCCGGTGGTCATCAGCCGCAGCACCTCGGCCTCCCGGTCGGTGAGCCGGGCGGCCTCCAGCCGGTCGGCGCCCCGCCCCCCGTACGCCCCGGCGAGGCGGCGGATGGCGGCGGGGAACAGCAGGGACTCGCCCCGCGCGACCACCCGGACCGCCTCCACCACCTCCGCCGGCCGGGCCCGCTTGAGCAGGAACCCGCTGGCCCCGGCGCGGAGCGCGTCGTAGACGTACTCGTCGTTGGCGAACGTGGTCACCACCAGCACCCGGGGCGGGTCGGCGGAGGTGGCGAGCAGCCGCCGGGTGGCCTGGATGCCGTCGATGCCGGGCATCCGCACGTCCATCAGCACCACCTGGGGGCGCAGCCGGGCGACCAGCGGCGGCACCTCCGCGCCGTCGGTGGCCTCGCCGAGCACCCGCAGGTCGGGCTGGGCGTCGAGGATGGCTCGCAGCCCCACCCGGATCAGCTCGTCGTCGTCGACGATCAGCACGCCGGTGGTGGTCGTCGCGGTGTCGGTCATCGGGTCCCCTCGAACGGCAGCCGTACCCGGATCCGCCAGCGGTCGCCGTCGGGCCCGACGGTCAGCCGGCCGCCGAGCAGCAGCACCCGCTCCCGCATCCCGTCCAGGCCCCGGCCGCCCCGGCCCGGGTCGGCACGGCGCCGGCGGCCCACCGCGTTGTCCAGCTCCAGCTCCAGCGCGTCGGCGTGCACGCCCAGGCGCAGCGTGACCGGCCCCCGACCGTACCGGGCGGCGTTGGTCAACCCTTCCTGGACTATCCGGTAGCCCTCCCGGGAGACGGCCGCGGGCAGGTCGGCGAGTTCGCCGGCGCACCGCGCGTCGACGGGCAGGCCGGCGGCGCGGGTGTCGGCCACCAGCCGGTCCAGGTCGGCGAGCGTACGCTGCGGGGCGGGCGCGGCCCGCCCGCCCGCGGGCTCGCGCAGCAGCCCGAGCACGTGGTCCAGGTCGTCCATGGCGGTGCGCCCGGCCTCCTCGATCGCGGTCAGCGCGCGCCGGGCGAACTCCGGGTCCCGGTCGAGCAGTTCGCGGGCCGCCCCCGCCTGGAGGGTGGCGACGGTCAGCGCGTGCCCCACCGAGTCGTGCAGCTCCCGGGCCAGCCGGTTGCGTTCGGCGAGCCGGGCGGCCCGGGCCTCCAGGGCGGCGATCCGTTCCGCCTGGGCCGGGCCGAGCAGCACCGGGGCCATCGACACGGCCAGCGCGCCCAGCCCGGCGACGGCGTAACCGAGCGCCACCAGCACCACGATGCCCGTGAGGGTCAGCCAGCCGGTGTCCCGCCCGTCGAACGGCCCGAACCGTTCTGCGCCGGTCATCCCGGTGTCGAGGCCGAACTGCTGGCCGATGAAGGCCAGCGCCATCGGCACCGCGCTGAACAGGGCGGCCACCACCAGCCCGCCGCTGACCAGGTGCAGCCCGATCCAGAGCGCCGAACGCAGCCGGGTCTCGCGGTCGGCGGCGTGCCCGGGCGCCGGGTCGGGCAGGTCGACGCCGAGCAGGGCCCGCGCGGCCGCGATCTCCAGCGCCCGGGGGCCGTCGAGGAAGACCGGGACCGCCGCGATGGTCGCCGCGACGACGAGCAGCCCCAGCACCAGCGGCCGGGGCACGTCGGGCTGCGTCAGCATCTGCGCGAACACCACCGCCAGCAGCACGTACGGCAGCACGAGCACCCCGCCGAGCAGCAGGAACACTCCGCGCCGCCAGGTGCTGCCGGCCACCAGCGGGGCGAGGACGGTGCGGGGTTTCACCCGCCCATTCTGTCCCGGGGCCACCCCGCGCCGACTCCCCCACGTCGGGGAGATCGGCGGCCCGGCCGCCGGTCGGACGAGCGGCGCGTCAGCGGTGCTCGTCGACGTAGCGCTGCGGGTCCTTGTCGGTGAAGGGCAGGTCGCGGCCGTTCCTGTGCTCGCCGTAGAAGGTCAACCAGCGGCGGCCCAGCTCGGCGCGCAGCTCGGCGCTCGCGTGCCGACGGAAGTCGGGCAGCGCCTCGTCCTCCTCCTCGGCGAGGTGCTCGCTGTTCTCCCGGCGGGCGGTACGCACCGCCGCCCACCACTGGTCGGAGCCCACCGGGTGCAGCTTGGACTCAGCCACCGCGTCGCGGATCTTGTTGTGGTCGCCGATGGCGTCGACGGTTTCGGCCTCGCCGTCGTCGCCGTGTCGCACCAGATGCGGGTAGAGGATCGCCTCCTCCGCCTCGGCGTGGATGTCGAGGTGCAGGGCGAGCGCGTCCCAGATCGCCAGCAGCTCGTGCTCGTCGCGGGCGTCGTCGAGGCGGGCGAAGCCCCGCCGGAAGGCGGCGTGGTCGTCGAGGATCAGCGCGGTGATGTCGTCCATCGGGCTCACTTTCCGGTTCGGCGCAGCAGGCGGGGCATCGCCCGGGACCCGAACTGCCAGGTGCCGAGGCCGATCGTGGACAGGGGCTCCGGGGTGTCGAGCTGGACGAAGCGCACGGCACCGAACCTACCCGGACAAGAGGGACGGTACGCCCGTTCTGGCTCGCGCAAGGAGCGGCAGCGCCCGGTGCCGGCCCGGCGCCGCTCGCCGCACCTCCGGCACAATGGGCGGGTGCGATTCCTCATCCGGCCCGCCCGGCCCGACGAGGCGACCGAGCTGACCGAGCTGGCGCTGCGCTCCAAGGGCCACTGGGGATACGACACCGAGTTCCTGGCCCGCTGCCGTACGGAGCTGACACTGACGCCGGCGGACGTGACTGCCCGACACGTGGCGGTGGCCGAGCGGGACGGCCGGGTGGTGGGGCTGGTGGTGCTCGCCAGCGCGCCGCCCGAACTGGAGCTGGACATGCTCTTCGTGGACCCGCCGGCGATCGGCACCGGCGCCGGCCGGGTGCTGTTCGACCACGCCGTGGCCGCCTCCCGCGCCGCTGGCGCCCGTACGCTGTGGATCGAGGCGGACCCGGGCGCCGAGGCCTTCTACCGGCACGTCGGCGCGGTACCCGCCGGCACCTGCGTCTCCCCCTCCACCGGCCGCACCCTGCCCCGCCTCCGCTACGACCTCTGACGCCGCCTGGCGGTCCTGCGTCACGCCGAGGAGTTTGCACCTCCGCGTCGGATCGGGCGGGAGGCTAGGGTCGGGGCGTGACGTACCTGGCAGCGGACGACCGTTACGAGACGATGGCCTATCGGCGCAGCGGGCGCAGCGGGCTGCGGCTGCCCGCGATCTCGCTCGGGCTGTGGCACAACTTCGGCCCGGACCGCCCGTACGACCGGCAGCGGGACATCGTCCGCCGCGCCTTCGACCTCGGCGTGACCCACTTCGACCTGGCCAACAACTACGGCCCGCCGCCGGGCGCCGCCGAGGAGAACTTCGGCCGGATGCTCGCCACGGACCTCAGGGCGTACCGGGACGAGCTGGTGATCTCCAGCAAGGCCGGCCACCTGATGTGGCCGGGCCCGTACGGCGAATGGGGTTCCCGCAAGTACCTGGTCTCCTCGTTGGACCAGTCGCTGCGCCGCCTCGGGCTGGACTACGTCGACATCTTCTACTCGCACCGCTTCGACCCGGACACCCCGCTGGAGGAGACGATGGGCGCGCTCGACGCCGTCGTCCGCTCCGGCAAGGCGCTCTACGTCGGCATCTCCAACTACGACTCGGAGCAGACCGAGCGGGCCGCCACGATCCTGCGCGAGCTGGGCACGCCGCTGCTGATCAACCAGCCGTCCTACTCCATGCTCAACCGCTGGACGGAGGAGGACGGCCTGCTCGACACGCTGGAGCGGGTCGGCGCGGGCTGCATCGCCTACAGCCCGCTCGCCCAGGGCCTGCTCACCGACCGCTACCTCGGCGGGATCCCCGCGGACTCCCGGGTGCGCACCAGCGTCTTCCTCAGCGAGAGCGACCTCGGCGAGGAGAAGATGGCCACCATCCGGGCGCTCGGCGCGATCGCCGAGCGGCGCGGCCAGTCCCTGGCGCAGCTCGCGCTCGCCTGGGCGCTGCGCGATCCGCGGATGACGAGCCTGATCATCGGGGCAAGCAGCGTGCCGCAGTTGGAGGCGAACATCGAGGCGCTCGACAACCTCGACTTCACCGCCGAGGAGCTGACCGAGATCGAGCGCCACCTCGGCTGAGCCGCACCGGTTCCCGGGAGGTCCGGAAATGGCGTCGACGTGATTGCCGGACGGGCCGGTGGAATCGCACCACCGGCCCGTCCGCGCACTCGGCAGTTCGTCTACTGCGGGTGCGAGACGTCCCCGCAGGTGACGATTCCACCGATGGCCGGGTTGGCCCGAGCGTGGTACCAGACGGTGCCGGACGAGTCCGCCATCGAGCCGCCCCAGAGAACACAGCCGCCCAGGCCCACGTACGTCTTGGCCGGGCCGGCGTAGTAGAACTTCAGCCCCTCGTCCTGAACCGGCGACGCGTAGTCCGTGTCGGCGTAGACCCCGGTGCGGGTCGCCACCCCGGCGTACGCCGACTTGAGCGTCACCACGCACGCGTAGCCGGTCAGGTTGTTGCGCAGCAGGTGGACCGTACCCAGCAGTTCGCCGGTGTCCTTGCGGATCGGGTCCTGGTCGATCCGCGTGTAGCCGACGCCGCACACCGCCTCCGGCGTGTACGGGTTGACCGCCGCCTGCGCCGGGGCGCCCACCACCCCGACCACGGCCGCAGCCGCCGTCACCGCGACCGCCATTCTCCGCATCATTCGGAACACCCGTTCTCCCCCTTCACCGAGCGATCTGGTTGCCGGGACAGAATGGCAATTCCGGCACGCGACGATGTATGTCCGGACCAGACACCACAACGGCATCGATGTGTGAACGAGGGCCACCCCGACCATTTCACCTGCGGCGGCATGGCACTTTCATTGACGCTCTTTGATTATGACCAATCACACGATCAACTCTGCGGCTCGCACAGTGGCACGGGTGCCAGGACGCGGGACCGAGTCGGTCGCCACGGCCTGGACCGCGTCGGCCTCATGCTGGCTTCCGGCCGACCTCCGTGGCCATCCGAGGGGGAGGCGGTGGTTGCATGGGTCGCCGCGTCCTGCAGGACACGGGCGGGTTTGCCGCCCTGGTCACGCGAGCAACTGGCAAGGTAGAACATTTAGTTCTACACTCTTGCCCATGGAACGCATCGGTGTCCGGGAGCTGAACCAGAACACGAGCCAGGTGCTGGCTCGGGTGAGCGGCGGCGAGACCGTCGAGATCACCGACCGCGGACATCCGATCGCCCGACTTGTTCCGGTAGGCGACGACAGGTCGACGCTGGCCAAGCTGGTAGCTGCGGGGCGAGCCATCGCCCCGACCGGCGGCGGTCCTGTTCCGCTTCCGCCGAAGCTCGGTGACGAGGATGTGGACGCGGCCGCCACGCTCGCCGGAATGCGAGACGAGGAACGCTGGTGATCTACCTCGATTCCGCCGCCGTCGTCAAGCTGGTTCGGCAGGAGGCATGCAGTGCTGACCTTGTCTCCTGGCTCAACACCCACGAAGATGTGCCGCTGGTCTCCTCCGCTCTGGTCGAGGTAGAAGTGCCCAGAGCGTTGCGCAGATCAGCCCCGCAAGCCTTGATCGGAGTACCGGCGGCCGTCGGACGGCTCTTCCGGCTGGAGATCGACAGTACGATCCGCGCAACCGCAGCCGCATTCGCTGAGCCGACGCTACGCAGCCTCGACGCCATCCACCTCGCCACCGCCCAGGTTCTGACCAACGAGTCCGGAACGGCACTCATCGCCTTCGTCACCTACGACCGGCGACTGCTCGAATGCGCCAAGGCCGCAGGATTGCCCGTAGCAAGTCCTGGCCAGAACTGACCCGCGACTCCCGAAGACACATGACCCGTGACCGCGATCACGCCATTGCCACCGCACTGGACGCCTTGATCGAGGAGGCGCAGAGCAAGATCGATCGGCGCGTGATCTGGCACGGTTCTGGTAGGTAGCGGCCCGAGAGCAGGCGAAACGACAAACGCCCTGGTGGGGGATTATGTCCCTCACCAGGGCGTTTCGCAAGGGTGGAGCCGAGGGGACTCGAACCCCTGACCCCCACACTGCCAGTGTGGTGCGCTACCAGCTGCGCCACGGCCCCTTGCCTCGTCCCGGTCGCCCGGGCACGAGAGAACTATACACACGACCCGCCGCATGGTCATCTCGCGGGGTCCCCACCCGCCGGTGGCTCAGTTGAGCGCCACGTCCGGCGGGAAGTGGGCGACCGCCGCCATCATGCCGCCCTGCCGCCGCAGCACCATCGGCCACAGGTCGTCGGGCCGGTCCACGAAGGCGTCGCCGGGAAGCGCGTCCAGCACGAACCAGGAGCCGTCCTCGATCTCCTGCTCCAACTGGCCCGAGCCCCAGCCGGAGTAGCCGGCGAAGACCCGGATGCCGCTGATGCCCTCCCGCAGCCGCTCCGGGTCGACCGACAGGTCGAGCGTGCCGACCGCGCCGGAGATCTGGTGGAAGCCCTTGAGCCGCTGCACCGGATGGCGCATCCGGGCCAGGCAGATCGCCGAGTCGGGCTGCACGGGCCCGCCCTCGAAGAGCACCGCCGGATCGCGGGCCAGGTCGCACCAGTCGCCCAGCACGTCGGCGACCGGCACCTCGGTCGCCCGGTTGAGCACCACGCCGAGGGCGCCGCCGGGCTCGTGCGCGACCAGCAGCACGACGGTACGGTCGAAGTTCGGGTCCTTCAGCGCCGGCGTCGCGACCAGCAGCCGCCCGGCCATCGACCCCGTAGCCCGCCCGCCGATCGCCTGCCCCTCTCCCTGCATGCCGGACCCCCGTCAGACCGACCGCACCAGGACGCCCGGGGGCACCGGTGCCGTCCGCGCCGTCAACGCCATGCCTGGCACCATAGCCTGCCCCCGGGGCGGTGGTTAAGGTCTGACGGTCGGGTGATCGACAGACCTGAGGGAGGACCGATGGGCGTCACGGCGGAACTCGCGGTGATCGGGGGCTCTGGGCTCTACGCGCTGCTCGACGGCGCGACCGAGCACAAGGTGGACACGCCGTACGGGCCGCCGTCCGACGCCGTCACCATCGCCGACGTGGGCGGCCGGCGGGTGGCCTTCCTGCCCCGCCACGGCCGGGACCACCGCCACCCGCCGCACCTGATCCCGTACCGGGCCAACCTCTGGGCGCTGCGTTCCCTCGGCGTACGTCAGGTGCTCGCCCCGTGCGCGGTGGGCGGGCTGCGGCCGGAACTGGGGCCGGGCACGTTCGTGGTGCCGGACCAGCTCATCGACCGCACCAGCGGGCGCGCGCAGACCTACTACGACGAGAGCGCGGTGCACGTCTCGTTCGCCGACCCGTACTGCCCGGCCGGCCGTCGCACGCTGCTCGCCTCGGCGGCGCGGCGGGACGTCCCGGCGGTGGACGGCGGCACGGTGGTGGTGGTCGAGGGCCCCCGCTTCTCCACCCGCGCCGAGTCGCGCTGGTTCGCCTCGATGGGCGGCGCGGTGGTCAACATGACCGGGCACCCGGAGGCGGTCCTCGCCCGCGAGCTGGCCCTTTGCTACTCCTCGATCGCCCTGGTCACCGACCACGACGCGGGCGTGGCGGGTGGCGGCGCGGTGACCCAGGAGGAGGTGTTCCGGGTCTTCGGCGAGAACACCGACCGGCTGCGGGGCCTCCTGCTGGACGCGGTCGCCGCGCTGCCCGTCGAACGGGACTGCGACTGCGGGCGGGCGCTGGACGGCATCACCCTTCCCATCACGCTCCCCTGACGGGCGGGGGAGGCGGCGAAAAGCCCGAGATGCCCGGGGAGCCCCGATAGATTGGGGGGCGATGGCAACGGTCCGCGACACCACGTACGACCTGCTCCGTGCCCTCGGCCTGACCACCGTCTTCGGCAACCCGGGCTCCACCGAGGAACCGTTCCTGCGGGACTTCCCGGACGACTTCCACTACGTACTCGCCCTGCACGAGGCGTCGGCGGTCGGCATGGCGGACGGCTACGCGCAGGCCACCGGCCGGCCGGCGCACGTCAACCTGCACACCGCGCCCGGCACGGGCAACGGCATGGGAAACCTCGTCACGGCGTGGCACAACCGGACCCCGCTGATCGTCACCGCCGGCCAGCAGACCCGGGAGATGCTGCTGCTCGAGCCCCGGCTGACCAGCAGGCGGGCCACCGAGCTGCCCCAGCCGTACGTGAAGTGGAGCCACGAGCCGGTCCGCGCGCAGGACGTCCCGGCGGCGCTGATGCGGGCGTACGCGACCGCGGTCCAGCCGCCCGCCGGGCCGGTCTTCCTCTCCCTGCCCCTCGACGACTGGGCGCAGCCCGCCGACCCGCCCCCGCCGGTGCGGACGGTGGCCACCCGGTTCGCGCCCGACCCGCAGCGGCTGCGGGAGTTCGCCGCCGTGCTGGCCGGCAGCCGCGCGCCCGCGCTGGTGCTCGGCGCGGCCGTGGACCGGGCCGGCGGGTGGCCGGCCGCGGTGGCGCTGGCGGAGCGGCTCGCCGCGCCCGTCTGGTCGGCCCCCGCGCCGGAGCGGGCCGCGTTCCCGGAGGACCACCCGCACTTCCGCGGGGTGCTGCCCTTCGCGACGGGGCCGCTGGCGGAGGCGCTGGACGGGCGCGACACCGTGCTGGTCGTCGGCGCGCCGGTGTTCCGCTACTACCCGCACGTGCCGGGCGACCACCTGCCCGACGGCGCCCGCCTGCTGCACGTCACCGACGACCCCGAGGAGGCGGCCCGCGCCCCGGTGGGCGACAGCCTGCTCGGTGACGCGGGGCTGGCCCTGGCCGCCCTGGTCGACCTGTTGCCGGCGGCCGACCGGCCGGCGCCGCCGCCGCGCCCCGACCCGCCACCGCCGCCGGACGGGCTGCCGCCGGCACCGGACGCGCTCTTCGCGGCGCTGGCCCGGCACTGGCCCGCCGACGGGATCCTGGTCCAGGAGTCGCCGTCCAACCTGCCGGCGCTGCGCCGCCGGTTGCGCAGCACCCGGCCCGGGTCCTACTTCACCATGGCCAGCGGCGGCCTCGGCTACGGCCTGCCGGCGGCCGTCGGCATCGCGCTGGCGCAGCGCGACACCGGACGGGGCCGGCCGGTGGTCGCGGTCATCGGGGACGGCTCGTTCCACTACTCGGTGCAGGCCCTCTGGACCGCCGCGCGGCTGCGGCTGCCGCTGGTCGTCGTCGTGCCGGTCAACCAGCAGTACGCCATCCTGAAGTCGTTCGCCGACTTCAAGGACACCCCCGGGGTGCCCGGGCTGGACCTGCCGGGGCTGGACATCACCGCCATCGCCCGCGGCTACGGCTGCACGGCCACCGTCGTGACACACCCGGACCAGCTCGGCGACGCCCTGGCCGCCGGCCTGCGGGCGGACGGCCCGACGGTGCTGCCGGTGCCGGTCAGCACCGAGGTGCCCCGGCTCCTGTGACCCGCCGCCCGGCAGCACGACCTGGGCCGTGAGTCGCCACCCCGTCAGCACCGGCCCGTCTCCCGCGGAGCCGGCGCCCCGTCAGCTCGTGGTGAGTCGCAGCGGCGCGCCGGTGAGCACGTCGAGCACCGGCCGGTCGCCGAGCGGCGCCTTCAGCGTGGCGGTGACCGGCTCGAGCTTCAGCATCATCGTGCACTGGCCGGTGGCGGTGGTGACGCCGCCGCCGACCACCACCACGTCGTCGCGCTCCTGCACCAGCGGGGTGATCCCGGTGTCGCAGCTGCCCACGCCGAGCCGCCAGGTCAGCGTGGCGCCGTCGACGGACCGCAGGTCCTGGGCGCCGACCACGCCCTGCGGGGCCGGGCTCGCCGGCGCGACCGGCTCGGGCAGGGCGGTGACGGCCGAAGGCGCCACGGCGACCCGGGCCACCGGCGCGGAGAGCTCCTCCACGGTGAACAGCCACGCCGGCACCTGCGCCTCGCCGCGGCTGGTGCGCACCGGCGCCGTGCCCAGCTTCACGGCGGTGACGGTCAGCGGGACGCAGGCGGTCCGCGGGGTGCTGCTGACCGGTCCGTCGGGGCCGGGCTCGATGGTGGGGCCACCGGGGCCGGGCCGGCCGGGGCCGTTCGGCCCGGCAGGGCCCTTCGGCCGGCCCCCGCACGGCGGCGGGTCGCCCTGGTCGAGCTGCCCGTAGGCGGTGGCCGCGCTGATCAGCGGCACGGTGAGCGTGCCGTCCGGGAACCGGATGGTGCCGTCGGCGGGCCGGTCGGCGGGCAGGTCGACCTGGTCGCGGTACCAGCCGCTCTGGAAGGCCGTCCTGGTCGCCTCGGTGAAGCCCGGATCGCCGAGCAGCACCGTCGGGTCCTGCACCGGCACGTAACCGGTCCTCCACGCCGGGGCCGGTCGCCACGCCTCGGCCACCTCGGTGGCCCGTTGGGTGAACGCGTCCCGGCGGGGATCGGAGTCGGCGGGAGCGACCGGTTCGGAGCCGGCCGGGGCGCACCCGGCGACGATCATCAACAGCGGCAGGCCCAGCAGGGCGGCGGTACGGCGCATGTCGGTTGGACGCCGGCTCGCCGCCGCCGGTTCCCGCCCTCAGGTCTCCCCGCCGAGATCCGTCTCGTACGCCTGCCAGATGAGGTCCGCGCCGCGCTGCCGGTGCCGGGCGAGGGCGCGCGCCAGGTGCCCAACCCGGCCGAGGAGGTCGTCAGCCGACGCCTCCGGCAGTTCCGCGGCCCGGTGCAGGGCGGCCAGTGCGGCGGCGATGGCGGCGTGCTCCCGCGCCAGCAGCCGCACCCCGTGCGCCAGCCGGGGCGCCTGGCCGAGCAGTTCGGCGTAGAGTCCGGCGGGCCCCTCGGTGACCCGGACGTGCTCCGCGAAGCCCTGCCGCACGGGCCCCAGCCGGAACAGGACCCGCTCCCGCCAGCGCGGCTCGGCCGGCGGGGCCGCCAGGGCCCGGGTGAGCGCGTGCAGGTCCCCGAGCAGGGTGGCGGGGGGCCGGCGCGCGGCGGGCGGCCGGAGCGCCCCGGGGACGGTGGACGGCTGCTGGATCGGACCGGTGACCATGGGCACCTCCCGCGTCGCGTCTGACCGTACAGCGATGGTGGACCCGGCGCGTTTGCCCTGTCCAGAGGGCGGTGGCACCTCATCCACCCCGTCGGCCGCAGCAGCCCCTCTCGCCCCACCGGCCCCACGTCGGGCCCCCATCCCCGCGTCCGGGCCCGGAGACGACGATGCGCCCCCGGGCGGGGGGCCGGGGCGGCAAGACGGGGGGGGGTGGGTGCGGGGAAAGGAACCCGGTGCTTAGCCC
>NZ_JBFAVI010000006.1:4919-8944 GCF_040679695.1 Micromonospora sp. NPDC052213 | reverse complement strand
CACATACCCGTCCGCGCGGCGCTGTGGCCGGCCGCCCCCCCTCGACTGGTGGTGGAGGTGCCGGGAATCGAACCCGGGTCCTTCGCCGCCTTGTCAGGGCTTCTCCGAGCGCAGCTCGCTGTGCCTCTACTCGGCCCCTCCGATCACGCGAGCGAGTCGGTGTGACGGGCCCAGTCGCTGATTGATCTCGCCGCACGGACCCCGCGACCGGGTCCGGTTGGCCAGCCTTCTAGCTGATGCCGGCTAACTGGGTCGAAGGCGCTCCCAGGCCGACAGACTTGCTACTCGCCTCAGGCGGCGAGAGCGAAGTCAGCGCGATTGTTCTTGGCGCTTATTGGTTTCCGACGAACGATTCTCGAGACGACGTCGGCTTCCTCGGCTCGCTTCCCCTGCCGCAACGTACGAAGTCGAAACCAGTCACCCCCTCGACGGGCCGCTCTTGTGGCGGCTCCACCAAGCCTAACGCCTGCCGCAACGGGTTTCATCCCGAGCCCCGGGTCGGCGCGCCGACCCGGACAAAGCAGACAGATCAGTCATCCATCCCCTTGCCGCGCCGGCCGGCGGCCCGGGCGATCTCCCGGTCCGCGTCCCGCTTGGCGAGGTCCTGCCGCTTGTCGTACGACTTCTTGCCCTTGGCCAGGGCGATCTCGACCTTGGCCCAGCCGTCGGAGAAGTAGACCTGCAACGGCACCATGGTCAGGCCGCCCTCGCGGGTCTTGCCGATCAGCCGGTCGATCTCCAGCCGCTTGAGCAGCAGCTTGCGGGTCCGCCTCGGCTCGTGGTTGGTCCAGGTGCCCTGCGTGTACTCCGGGATGTGCATCCCGTGCAGGTAGAGCTCGCCGTTGCGCTCCTGGGCGAACGCGTCGACCAGTGACGCGCGCCCGGCCCGCAGCGACTTGACCTCGGTGCCGGTCAGCGCCATACCCGCCTCGTAGGTGTCGAGGATCGAGTAGTCGTGCCGGGCCTTCTTGTTGGAGGCGACGACCTTGCGCCCCTTCTCCCGTGGCATCGGCGCCACCCCCTTTCCGTGTGACCGCGCCCGGAGTGACCGGCCGCGGGGCGGAGATCATGCTACCCGAACGACAAGGACCCTCCCGCGCCGTTTATTCCTGGCGCGAGAGGGCCCGTCGAGCCGTACGGAGGCTAGACCCGCAGGTAGAAGCGGAGGGTGACCCAGGCGGTGACCGCGCTGACCAGGCCGCCGACGCCGGCCATCAGCGGGAACATCACCAGGATGTCGCCCCAGCCCACCGGGGAGAGCAGGCCCTGTAGCGCCTGCAACGATCCGTCGAAGAGGAGGTACTTCGCCGCGATCAGCGCCACCAGGCCGAGCAGCGAGCCGATCAGGCCCGCGACCACGGCCTCCAGCACGAACGGCGCCTGGATGAACCAGTTCGACGCGCCGACCAGCTTCATGACCGCGACCTCACGCCGCTTGCTGTACGCGGCGACCTGGATCGTGTTGGCGACCAGGAGCAGCGCGGCGACGGCCATCACGATCGCGGCGGCCAGGGCGATGTTCTGGATCGAGGTGAGGATGTCGAAGATCTTGTCCAGCAGCCGGGACTGGTCGACGATCTCGTCGACGCCCTCGACGTCCTTGTACTGGTCGTAGATGCTCTTGTACTGCTCGGGGTTGTTCAGCGTGAGCCGGAACGACTCGGGCAGGCTGTCCGCCTTGACGGCGCTGAGCAGGTCCGGAGCGTCCTGGAACATCTCCTGGAAGCGCTTGTACGCCTCGTCCTTGTTGACGTAGATGACCTCCTTGACCAGCGGGTCACCCTTCAGCTGGCCGTCCAGGGCGTCACGCTGCTCGGGGGTCACCTCCTGGTCCAGGAAGATCGAGACCTGGATGTTCTTGTAGTAGAGGTCCTTCATGTCGTCGACCTGGCGGTACATGAGACCGCTGGCGCCGAGCATGGTCAGCGAGACAGCCATCGTGATGATCATCGCGATGGTCATGGTCACGTTGCGCCACAGTCCGACCAGTACCTCGGACAGGACGTATTTCACGCGCATCGGGATTTCCTCCGGGTCTCCGGCATGAGGTGTTCGTCGTCAGGCTGCGCAGGGGTGGCGTCGGCTCAGCCGTAGACGCCGCGGGCCTGGTCGCGCACGATGCGGCCGCTCTCGATCTCGATGACCCGGCGGCGCATCTGGTTCACGATGTTGGAGTCGTGCGTGACCATCACGACGGTCGTGCCGGTGCGGTTGATCCGGTCCAGCAGGCGCATGATCTCGATCGAGGTGTCCGGGTCGAGGTTTCCGGTCGGCTCGTCCGCGAGCAGGATCAGCGGACGGTTCACGAACGCCCGGGCGACGGCCACCCGCTGCTGCTCACCACCGGAGAGCTCGTGCGGGTAGCGGTGCTCCTTGCCACCGAGCCCGACCAGCTCCAGCACCTCCGGCACGACCCGGCGGGCGACCGCCTTGGTCTTGCCGATCACCTCGAGGGCGAACGCCACGTTCTCGTACGCGGTGCGGTTCGGCAGCAGCCGGAAGTCCTGGAAGACGCAGCCGATCGAGCGCCGGAAGTGGGGTCGCTTCCACGAGCGCATCGAGGTGACGTCCTTGCTGTTGACGATGACCCGGCCCTTGTTGGGCGAGACCTCGTGCAGCAGCAGCTTGATGATGGTGGACTTGCCGGAGCCGGATGGACCGATGAAGAAGACGAACTCGCCCTTCTCGATCGAGACGGACACGTTGTCGAGCGAAGGCCGGGATGCCTTCGGGTACGTCTTCGTCACTTGCTCAAGCTGAATCACGGGTGGTGAGTCTACGCGGTGTAACCGTGGAGCCAAGCCCCACGCCCCGCCGTTGCGAGGCGCGTCATCTATTTGCGGGGTTACGCGGAGATCGAAGACGCGCTCCGCCCGCGGCTGATCACGCAGTGTCGCCGGCCAGCTCCTGCTGCTTACGCCACCGGATACCGGCCTCGATGAAGCTGTCCAGGTCGCCGTCGAAGACCGAGGACGGGTTGCCGGTTTCCTGCTCCGTCCGCAGATCCTTCACCATCTGATAGGGGTGCAGGACGTACGAGCGCATCTGGTCGCCCCACGCGCCGGTGGTCTCCTTCTTCAGGCCCTGGAGCTTGGCCTGCTCCTCCTGGCGCTTGACCTCCAGCAGCCGCGCCTGGAGCACCCGCAGCGCGGACGCCTTGTTCTGCAGCTGGGACTTCTCGTTCTGGCAGGTGACCACGATCCCGGTCGGGATGTGCGTGATCCGGACGGCGGAGTCGGTGGTGTTGACGCTCTGCCCACCCGGGCCCGAGGAGCGGTAGACGTCGATCCGCATCTCGTTCTCGGGGATGTCGATGTGGTCGGTCTGCTCCACCACCGGCAGCACCTCGACCCCGGCGAAGCTCGTCTGCCGGCGGCCCTGGTTGTCGAACGGGCTGATCCGCACCAGCCGGTGGGTGCCCGACTCGACGCTGAGCGTGCCGTAGGCGTAGGGCACCTTCACGGTGAAGGTGGCCGACTTGAGGCCCGCTTCCTCGGCGTAGGAGGTCTCGTAGACCTCCGTCGGGTAGCCGTGCCGCTCGGCCCACCGCAGGTACATCCGCAGCAGCATCTCGGCGAAGTCCGCCGCGTCCACGCCGCCGGCGCCGGCCCGGATGGCGACCAGCGCCTCCCGGGAGTCGTACTCGCCGGAGAGCAGGGTGCGGACCTCCATCTCCTGGATGGCCTTGGTCAACCCGGCGATCTCCGACTCGACCTCGGTGAGCACCCCGGGGTCGGACTCGGCCTCGGCCAACTCCAGCAGCACCCCGGCGTCGTCGAGGCGGGAGCGGAGGCTGGAGAGCTTGTTGATCTCGCCGTTGACGTACGACAGCTGGGAGGTCACCTGCTGCGCCTTGGCCTGGTCGTCCCACAGGTCGGGCGCGGAGGCCTCCTGCTCCAGGCGCGCCTTGTCCTCCCGCAGGCGGTCGACGTCGAGCACCGACTCGATGTTGCGCAGGGTGGCGTCGAGGTCCTTGAGCTGTTCGGCGTAATCGGCAGCGGTCACGACAGACAAGGGTACTGCTC
>NZ_JBFAVI010000006.1:0-4819 GCF_040679695.1 Micromonospora sp. NPDC052213 | reverse complement strand
GTGCGAGGAGTGAGCTTGCGAGCCCCGCAGTCACGAGCGAAAAGATGACTCCGCTCGTGCGAGGAGTGAGCTTGCGAGCCCCGCAGTCACGAGCGAAAAGATGACTCCGCTCGTGCGAGGAGTGAGCTTGCGAGCCCCGCAGTCACGAGCGGAAAGATGACCCGCCCGTGGAAAGAATGGGTTTGCGAGCCCGGTCAGCCGACCGGGGCGCTCTTCAGCCAGGACAGGGCCGCCTTGTGGTAGGCGACGGCGAACTCCAGCGCGCTGGCGTCGTACGTCTCGCCTTCCTTCTTGGCGTTCTTGACCTGCTCGCGGACCTTGGCGAGCGCCTCGGTGTGGTATTCGTTGGCCGCGGCCTGGAGGTTCTTGAGCTGGTTGGCGGAGTGCAGGTCGCCGAAGGCGATCCGCAGGGCGATCGGGTTGCGGATCGTGTCCCGCCCCGGGTCCTCCGTCAACCAGCGGGAAAATGTCCGTTTTCCGGCTGCGGTGATCGCGTACGGCTGGCTGGAGCGCGGCCCGGGCTTGCCCATCCGGACGAGACCCCGCTCGGCCAGCACCGGCAGCTCCCGGTAGACCTGACTACGGGTCATCGACCAGTACGGCGCCAGCCGGCGCTCGGCGGCGGCCATCAACTGGCCACCTGTCATGGGGCCCTCGTGGAGCAGCCCGAGCAGGGCCGCCGCCGTGGGGTTGACTCCGGAATCCGCCATGCCCATCACGCTGCCACTTTGCTGCCGTGGCGTCCAGGATTTCACGGTTTCGCCACCCGGTAGGGCTTCCTATGTGCACTGTCGGCGCGAGACAGTCCGCGCCGGAGCGCCGATGTCTCAGAGCCGGCTGCGCAGCTCCCACAGCTCCGGGTAGAACCGGCTCTCGACCCGGGAGCGCAGGTACGCCCCGCCGGCCGAGCCCCCGGTGCCCGGTTTGGTGCCGATCTGCCGCTCGGCCATCAGCACGTGCCGGGCCCGCCACAGCGAGAACGCCTGGTCGTGCGCGACCAGCGCCTCCGCGAGGTCCCACAGCGGCCCGAACCGCTCCCGGTCGGCGGCGATCGTCGCGTACGCCGCGAAGCGCGCCTCCGCCTCGGAGACGTCGAAGCCGGCCCGGCCGAGCACGGCCAGGAAGCCGTCCCAGAGGCTCGGCTCGGCCAGCCGCCGCTCCAGCCGTTCCCGCTCGACGGCGGGCAGCCCCCGGAACCGGCGCAGGTAGTCCGGGTCCTTCAGACCGGAGAGGAACTCGATCTCCCGGAACTGGGCGGACTGGAAGCCCGACGCCGGGGCCAGCTTGGTGCGGAAGGCCAGGAAGTCCTGCGGGGTCATCGTGTCGATGACGTCGACCTGGCCGATCAGCACCCGCTCCACCGCGTGGCAGCGCTCCAGCCGCACCCGGGGCAGGTAGGTCTCGCCGGCCAGCATCCGGTCCCGGGCGTCCGTCAGCTCCGCGAGCAGCAGCTTGAACCACAGCTCGTAGACCTGGTGGATGGTGATGAAGAGCAGCTCGTCGTGGGAGGCCGGGTCGGACTCCGGCACCTGCGCCGCGAGCAGGTCGGCCAGCCGCAGGTAGTCGCTGTAGGTGAGCAGGCCACCCTGCTCGCCGAAGCGGGGGTCGTGCGCGGGGGTGGGGTGGGTCACAGCGGCCACGGTACCGCCGCCCGGCCGCCCCCGCCTCTTTCCGTCACGGGTGCGAGGAAGGGCCCTTCCCGTCCGGGAAACGACGGGAAGGGCCCTCCTGACGCCTCAGCCCATGTGCGGGTACGTGTGGTCGGTCGGCGCGACGAAGGTTTCCTTGATCGTCCGGGGCGACATCCACCGGACGAGGTTGTGCCAGGAGCCGGCCTTGTCGTTGGTGCCGCTGGCCCGGGCACCGCCGAAGGGCTGCTGCCCGACCACCGCGCCGGTCGGCTTGTCGTTGATGTAGAAGTTGCCGGCGGCGTACCGCATCTTCTCGGCCACCGCGTCGACCACCCGGCGGTCGGTCGCGAAGATCGACCCGGTCAGCGCGTACGGCGCGATCGACTCGGCCTGGGCGACCACGTCGTCGAAGCGGGCGTCGTCGAAGACGTGCACGCCGAGGATCGGCCCGAAGTACTCGGTGGTGAACGTCTCGTGCGCCGCGTCGGTGCACTCGAACAGCGTCGGCCGGACGAAGTATCCGACGGAGTCGTCGGCGGTGCCGCCGGCGAGCACACGGCAGGCGTCGTCGTCGGAGATCAGCTCCAGCGCGGCGGTGTGCCGGTCGAACGCCTTGGCATCGATCACCGCGCCGCCGAAGTTGCCGAAGTCGGTGACGTCGCCGTAGGTGAGGGACTCCGTGGTGGCGGCCAGCCGGTCACGCAGCCCGCCCTCCCAGAGCGACCGCGGGACGTACGCCCGGGAGGCCGCCGAGCACTTCTGGCCCTGGTACTCGAAGGCGCCCCGGATCAGCGCGGTGTGCAGGGCGTCGACGTCCGCGCTGGTGTGCGCGACGACGAAGTCCTTGCCGCCGGTCTCGCCGACCAGGCGCGGGTAGCCCCGGTAGCGGGAGATGTTCTCCCCGACGGTCTTCCACAGGTGCTGGAAGACCTTGGTGGAGCCGGTGAAGTGGATGCCGGCCAGGTCCGGGTCGGCGAGCACGACGTCGGAGACCTCCTCGCCACGCCCGGTGACCATGTTGATCACGCCGGGGGGCAGGCCGGCAGCCTCGAACAGCCGCATGGTGAAGTGCGCGGCGAACTGCTGGGTCGGGCCCGGCTTCCAGACCACCGTGTTGCCCAGCAGGGCCGGCGCCGAGGGCAGGTTGCCGGCGATCGCGGTGAAGTTGAACGGGGTGATCGCGTAGACGAAGCCCTCCAGCGGGCGGTGGTCGAAGCGGTTCCACACCCCCGGCGAGGACATCGGCTGCTCCTCCAGCAGCTTCCGGGCGAAGTACACGTTGAACCGGAGGAAGTCGACGAACTCGCAGGCCGAGTCGATCTCGGCCTGGATGGCGGTCTTCGACTGGCCGAGCATGGTGGCCGCGTTCAGGGTGTCCCGCCAGGGGCCGGCGAGCAGCTCGGCGGCGCGCAGGAAGATCGCGGCGCGCTCCTCGAACGGCAGGGCCCGCCACATCGGGGCGGCGTCCTTGGCGGCCTTGACCGCCGCGCGGGCGTCCTCGTGGTTGGCGTGCCCGGTGACGCCCAGCACGTGCGCGTGCTTGTGCGGCTGCACCACGTCGATCGACTCGCCGCCGGCCATCCGCTGCTCACCGGCGATGGTCATCGGCAGGTCGATCGGCTCGGCGGCCAGCTCGGCCAGCCGCCGCTGGAGCCGTTCCCGGTCGACACTGCCCGGCTCGTAGTTGCGCACCGGCTCGTTGCGCGGCTCGGGTACGGAGAACACGGCGTCCATCAGGGCTCCTGGCGATCTCGACAGCGGTGGCGAAATCGGACCCGCGGGCACCGGCCGGACGACCGGCGCCGGACGCCGCGGGGGTGGACCGGTCGCGGCGGCGGGACCTCGCCCGATTGTTTCACGGCGCGGCCCTCGCCCCACCCCCACCACCGACCGACCGGGGCGGGCCCGGCGGGCGCGTACGCTGGGTGGCCGGTGAACTGCCGGCCCCGCCGAGGGCCGGGCGTCCGTCGGAGGGAAGAGGATGACCAAGCAGCCCGGCAGCCCCGCCGCCGCGGAGTCGGACCAGCCGGTTCCGGCCGCCGACGCCACCGCTGCCGAACCGGGGCGGGAGCCGGGCCCGGCCGACGCCGACGGGTCAGACCGGCCGGCCGCCGACGGCGACGGGGTCGCTCCGGCGCTCGCGCCCGGCGCACCGGTGCTCGCGCTCCTGGCGCTCGGCTGGCTGACCGCGATGCTCTGGTCGACCCGCGAGGCGATCGAATCGGCGGCCGCCGGGATCACCGCGATCAGCCTCTCCGCGTTCGCCCTGCCGGGGGTGATCTCGGCCGCGCTGGTCGCCGGCGCCGCCTTCGCCCTCTTCGGCGTCGACCTGCTCGCCCGCCGGGGCAGCGACCGGGTGACCCTGCGCTTCGTGGCCGCGATCGGCACCGGCCTGCTGGTGGCGCTGGCCGCCGCGTTCGCGATCAACCTGACGTACGCCGACAACGCGACCACCAACGTGATCGCCGGCACCACCGCCGCCGCGGCGACGATCGGTGGGGCCATCGCCGGCGCCCGCAGCGCGCCCGTGGTCGGTGCCGTGGTCGCCGCCGCCCTCGGCACGCTCGTCTTCGTGGTGGCCTTCAGCCGGGCCCGCGACCCCCTGTTCGACCTCTTCGGCGCCGGCGACAGCCAGGAGTCGCTGCTCACCGCCGCCAAGTGGGTGTCGCGCACCGAGTCGCTGCTCGCCGGCCTGGTGGCGGGGCTGCTCGCCTTCGGCTACCTGACCTGGGCCCGGCGCCGGGCCGCCCGGCGGGAGGCGGCGGCGCCTGCGCCGCGCTGGCCGGCGTACCTGCTGGCCGGGGCCGGCCCGGGCCTGCTCCTGCTCCTCGCCGAGGTGATCATCCGGGTCGGCGGGCGCTCCCTGCTCGACCTGGCCGGCGCCCTCAGCGAGGCGGACGCGGTGGCGCAGACCTCGCTGGGCACCTCCCGGGTCGACAACGGCATCTGGGTGCTCTTCGTCGGCGCGCTGACCGCCATGATCGCCTTCGGCCGCACCCTGGGCCCGGCCCACGCCGACGACGACGAGCCGGCCGAGGCCGCCCCCGCCCGCTGACGCCCGGCGCGCCGAGGGCACCGCCGGCGGCGTGTCCGACCCGTCCGCCCGGGGGGCCCCCGGGCACCGCCGGCGCCGGCGGGGGGCCGAGGCGGGGCGGCGCAGCTCGGCCAGCTCGGCGACGGCGTTGCAC